>VGNF01000053.1 GCA_016866195.1 Chloroflexota bacterium
GCCTTTCTTCGTTTTCTGCTTCGGGAGCAATCGCTGGATCCGCTCCCATTGTTCGCTGGTTAGGTCGCCACGGTTTCCCATGGTCGCCAGTTTAATCGCTATTTCACATTTTGCATACAGACCCTAAGCAAAGCGAAGGAAAAGCGAGTGGGCGCAGGGGCGAAGGGAATACTTGTGGGCCGGCGTGGACCAGGTTGATTCTACCGAAAAAGGCCGAGGCGTTGGATTATGCCTCTCGAAGTGCTGGCGTTCGCCCTGCGACGTGCTGGCTCTCCCAGCGGACGCTGTGTTAGGCAGGCCGTTTTGTTGATACGATTTTAAATCTTTTTGGCGAAGTCCTTCTTTCGCTGTTGTTACGGGTTCGAATGTCGATAAATGTAGAAAGCATTGATACAGAGTCTCTAAACAATTCTCTAGGTGGAATGGCATATGGATCAAGTATTATTTTGGACATCAGTTTTGGGGTCTTCAGATTGCGGACTTTCTGTGCGATAGATTGGTCAGTAAACGATGGGCTGGTAGGTTGATGTGCAAAGTCATTCCGTATGTCACGTATGCAATCTAGGTCGTCTCGTTCGTCATCGGTAATCAGTCCAAGCGAATAAGCCGCCGCTGTTCGTGCCGCAAATGAACCCAACGGAGAAAATGGATTACCAAGTAGTCTTTTTGTCGCGATGGAATCATCAAGGATGAAGCTCTCTATTCGCCTCGCCACTAGATGATCAAGAATCGCGGCAGCGGTGGTTGCTAAGCCACGATCAGTTTCGGACTGGAGTTGTTGAGACCAAATCGACCAATCCTCAGGTTTTACGGAGAATTGGGGAGAAGACTTAGATGAACTTATTTCTTACCTTCTCTTTCAGATATGGACAGCCCGCCTAACGGCCTCGAGCTAAGCTGCCCGGCGGAAGCGGGCAGGACACCCCACATTGTCGCGCGTGCCAGCGGGCCAGGTGCCCCACCCTATGCCCCAGCCCGCCGGGTCAGCTTCAGCGAGTTGTTAGGCAGCCGCGTTGCCGATCTCAGACTAGGAACTGGCCGGAGTCGTAGAATGGCTGGCCATCAACTGTGATCCTGCCGCCTTGCGTCATATCGCAAAGAAAGTCCCAGTGGATAGCGCTCTCGTTCTTGGCGCCTGTCTCGGGGAACCCTACCCCGGCGGCGACGTGGATGGTGCCGCCTATCTTCTCGTCAAACAGCATGTTCTTCGTGAACACCTTGATTGCGTTGTTCGTTCCAATGCCAAACTCTCCGAGCCGATGGGACCCTTCATCAGTGGCCAACAGCTTGTCAAGATGAGCCTGGTTCCTCTCGGCGTCAGCGCGGACGATAGTGCCATTCTCGAAGCGGAAGGTTACCTGGCCGACATCGATGCCGTACTTGATCGCGGGGTATGTGCTCGCTAGCCATCCGTTGACACTGTCCTCGACTGGCCCAGTGAAAATCTCGCCGTCTGGCATGTTCAGGTGCCCGTCGCAGCTGATGAAGGTGCGCCCTTCAATCGAGAAGCTTAGATCAACATGCTCGCCCTTCACCTGCACCGTCTTCTTGGCCCCTAGCCATTCGACAAGCGCCTTCTGCTTTCGTGCGATGGCCTCCCAGGCGGAGATGGGGTCGTCCGTATCAGCCAACATGGAGGAATAGGTGAAATCCTCGTACTCCTCCAGACTCATCTCTGCGTCTTGGGCATAGGCTGAGGTTGGATAGGCAGTCAGAACCCATCGAAGCTCGCGTTTGGCTGCCCTTTCGAGGTAGAGATGAGTAAGGTCGGCCTGCGCGCGGGCCCACAATACCTGACGCTCTGAATCGATATGCGACAATCGCCGTGTGTTGGTTTCGCACAGTATGACGATGTCGCAGTCGAACTCCTTGGTGACCAACTCGTTGACGCGGTCTGGCCGCTGCAGTTGAGTGTCGGCCGCAGCGGAATAGAAGATGTAGTCGAACTCGTCCGCCAGGTTGGGAATGACGTAGGGATGAGGTTGACCGCCCGACTTGAGGACCTCACGGACTATCTCCGCCTGCAGTGGAAGCGCGGAAGCGATGGAACCGCGCGGCATGATCCCTACGCGGTCGCCCGGCCGGACGCTTACGCAGTGGCGCACAAGGAGTTGAGCAAGCTTGGTAAGACGCAGATCTGACATGGCAATTCCTCCACGAGGGAGCGGCTGCCTAACTAATGACTAGACGGACACATCGCCTATAACAGCTTATCGATGGCGATCTGTTTGTTTGCGTAAAATGTGACATTTTCCATCCATAATGCGAAAAACGGTGTCGAATCCATTATACAGACCGAAAAGAAGAAGTCAATTCCCAATTCCAGATTTTGCTGGTCAAATCGCCTCAGCACAGGTGACGGTCATCTCGCGGATGACCGTCACCTTTCAATAATGCCGCCGCCTTCCTCTTCCTCGCCGCGCGCTGGGCCGCGGTACGGCTCGTGCGCGCCCGCTCCGAGGCCAGGCGCGCCGCGTCGTAACCGTACTCGGGCAGGGTCGGCGCGGCGGCCGCGTTGGCGAACAGCGCCGAGGCCGCCGCCAGGAACCCCGCCAGCATGCCCTGCGAAGTCCCTAGCGGGGGAGCAAAACGAAGGAAAAGTGAGCGGACGATCGGATGGCTGGGTAGTGGTGAAACTTTCATTTCACTCATAAGATCCCGCCCTGCCGCAACACAACCATTATCTTTCATTACTTGGCTGTCAAAACAAGTTGATGTTTCCTGTCAACAACCAATCCAAATATTTTGCCTGCCACGATCCACGAGACACCAAATGCCCACAGCGCGGCAAACTCAGCCCAGTATGTGATCGATAAAGCGCCGCTTGTTTCACAAGGAAGTAAAAAATTAGCAAAAACAGCGCCCAGCATAACAACTACAATCACCCATCCACAAACCGAATATATTCTGGCTCTTAGTTTCCCCTTGGGGTCCTTTGTATCTTTAACCCGGTTTCGGAAGGCAACAAGACAAAAATATGCTATTGTTGAAAATAGAATGAAAGCAGCAATGTAATGAATTGTGGACTTTATGTCCCCCTCACATGCCTCGCTGGAGGTTGGGCTGAGTGCAGTGCATACTGCCGCAACTGCCCCTAAGTTGCTTACCCAAATCTGACGGCGGTCGTGTCCCTTGTAAGCCAATAAAAGAGCGCCAACAATAAATAATGAACCGACAAAAACGTCGCGCGCCTCAGTGTAATAGGATGCGCTGATGGAAGACAGTGGCGTGGTTGATATCCACGAGACAATTATCGGCAAGGTAAATGCGACAAACCCTACAACCAGGCGCAGGGTGCGATAGTCGAACACGATACTTTGTTCTTTTGATTTTGAGGTAGGCATGGGTCACTCTTTTCGTTATCCGTTGAACAGATTTCCAACAAATTACCCAATGACGAGCCTCGGAGTGCGCCCCTCGCGCAGCATCCGCAGGGGCGAAGGGGATACTTGCCACCCGGCGGGATCGAGACTCATTGCACCAACCCCTCCCCAGCCTTCTTGCGATTTCGGCGGTAAATGGGCGACTTTGGAAAAAGCCATACTTCCATTGTCGGCTTCGTGGTGGGAAAGGATCACTCCCCAAGCTGGGTGGTCACAAAGTCATCGAAGATCACGCTTGCGCCGGAGGCCTGGTCGTCGCTTGCGGCGAACAATCCCACCACGCCGCTGGTGTAGGTCGAATCGTTCATGCTGTCGATCCGCTGGCCGTTGACGTACAGGGTCAGTGCCCCGTTTCCGCAATCCAGGCCGAGGCGCATGGAGGAGGCGCTGTTGCGGATCAGGTCCGAATTGCCCTCCTTCATGAAGACGTCGTCCTGCCCGACCGCGGCCTTGATGAAGGCGTAGTATCCATCCGGCGAAACGCCCACGTAATAGAAGGAACTCGTGGATCCCTGTTCATTGCACACGATGCCGAACATGGCTTCGGGATCCGTGCTGATGTTCTTCACACTGGCCTCGATGTGGATGTTCTCGTAGGACTCCAGGTCCGGCGTGGACCAGGTGACGTAGAACGGGGTGTACACGATCATTTGCAGGCCGCCGTCCGCATACTCCACCGAGCTTTGCGCGTCGGTGCCCGTTCCCCAGCCGCTGCTCGAGTTCGAAAAATCGTCGGTGGGCAGGGGATTGAGCAGCGAGGTAACGTCCGGCAAGCCGCAGGCCAGCGCGGTCAGACCCAGCGCACCGAGAGCGGCGAAGATCCTCAATTTCGACGGTTTCATGTAATTCTCCTGTAAAGTTGTGGGCGAAATTGTAGCATTCAACCCAGGCTTGCACAGGGTACTCTGTTCCCATACCCTCTGAACGATTTGCCATGGCAGGATTGTACTGTTGCGGAGGCCAGCCTGCAGGTTGTGAAAAGGAACGAATCATTACGAAACCGATCATTTCAAGGCTTCCACAAACTTGTCTGGTGGAATTTCAGCCTGTTTGAGGATACTGCGAAGTGTTCCGATGGCGACTTCATCGTGCAATGGCGCCACGCAGCCTATGTGCCCGGTCGGAGTGGATTTCTTCATTACAACATGACTGCCTCTTTGGCGTGCCCGTTCGAATCCCAACCGCTCCAGTGTTCGGATAATTTCGTGCCCGGATAAGTGTGGCAGTTCAGGCATAGATTGCTACGTCGAAGGTTGTCAATATGGGGCGGCCGGATTCCTCCAAAGGGAATTCCTCCAGATACAATTCTGTAGCCTCTTTTAAGTTGGCGACGGCTTCCTCGACTGTTTTTCCCTGGCTGACCGTCCCTACTTCGGGGCAATCCGCCACATACCAGTCATTTTCTTTGTGAATCACAGCAGAGAATGTGTGGATCATGATATATCTCCAGTTAAGGTTAAATTATACCCATACCTGTTGGTTGCTTCACCATTTCATCCAGGTTATGAATAGTGAAGTCTTCCCAGCAGCGAGCTGTAATGGTTTGGCGTGACAGGGCTAGGACCGCTCGATCGCTTCCGCGATCCGGCAAGCCAGGTCGAGGAACGCCTCGAGGACCTCCTTCCGGCTTTCGATGCCCACCGCGTTTAACTGGATCGTTCCTTTGTGAGAGGCCAGCAGGCTGATTTGACGTTCCACCAGCGCAGCCTGTATTTCCGGCGTGAGGATGGATTTCACCCGCTCCGGCGAACCTGACAGGACGCGGAACTTGGTATCAAATGCCTCGTTCCCAAGCACCAGGTCCTGGTCTTTGGTGAGGTTATCCAGGAGGCCGCGCTTGTAGACCGTCAGGTCCGGCGCATCATCTTTGATGCCCGCCGAAGCCCGCGTGAGCATGATCCGGCTGGAGGAGGTCTGGCCGGGTGTAAACCGGGTGGGACCGTCGAAATCGTAGCGCGGGTTGACCACCGCCAGTCTGACCTCCCGTCCGCGATAGGTGCCGTCAAGCTTTGGATACCCGCCCCTGGCAAAGGCCAATCCCTTCTCGCGGGCGAAGGCCTCCCAGTTCTGATTCACGACCTTCGTGCGTTCGATGTTGGGACGGACGATGAACAGGTAACCCAGTCCGAAGACGATCAGCACGCCCAGGCACATGACCCCCAGGAATCCGATGACGATCAGTGCAGTGGAAAGATCAGAAGACATGGTTCCTCGATTTCTATGAACTGCGCTTCAGCACGCCGCGTGCAAACAGCGTGAATGGAACGAAGTAGATCGATCCCATGACAAGGATGACGAACATATCGGTCCATGCGAACGGCGTCTCCGTCAGGAGGGGCTGAAGCAGGAAAAAGGCGATCAAGGCGATGAACAGCATGCTGCCCTGGAAGAGCAGCCCCAGGCCGGCTGTGTATCCCAGTTCCTTACACTGCCAGAGCAGAATGCCGCCGAGGATGGAGGCCGGCGCGGTCAGAATATCTGAAAGGTTGACTGCGAGTTCTGCTTCGGTCGGCAGATCTCCGCTGGTGATGGCATAGACCATCACGCCAAACGCCCGCAGGAGAAATAGAAGACCGAAGCCGGCCAGGACTCCGCCGGCGAACTTCTCCGGCACCGCACCGGCGAGCGTTTGACGAATGGCTGTACCGTCCATGCCGGCAATCAGGGCGATCAGCGTGTACAGGCACAACATGACCAGGACCAAGTACAGTGGGAATGCCCAGTTGAGAGGCATGGCAAAGACGTAGGCGGTGTAATTGTAGAGCACGTAGAAGAGCGCGCCCGGCCAGCACAGCAGGCCGATCAGCTTCCCGCGCCACGTCAATCCCATCGAGCCCAGCAGGATCGGCAGGCCGATGAAGAGGTTGACGGCATCGTTGGGGACGAAGGAACGCTGCAGTTCCTCCGCGGGATAAACCAGGGCGCGGAAGCCAAGCCCGGCGACGGAAGCCGCCGCCATTAGCAGGGCGACGAGCCCGGAGAGGGCATAAAGCGGAGTGAATCCGCCCTTGACCGGCAGAGGGGGGAGCTGCTTCGAATGTGTCTTCATGTTTTATTAACCTCCTCCAGCGGCCACCTTGACAGGTGCATTATCCCACATGGGGATTTCGCAGAAAAAGCCCCTCTCGGACTCCCTGCCATTGGCGTCGCGTATCCCCTGGAGATTTTAGGATGACTTCTGCGGCGGATTTTCCAATATCAACAGGGTCATCTTGATGACACCTTCGATGTCATTCATCACCTGGTGGTTCCAAAAGCGAAGGACTTTGTAACCTTTGGATCTAAAGTATTCCGTTCTTTCTTCGTCATACTCTTCCTGCTCCAAATGCTGGCTTCCATCCAGTTCGATTACCAACTTATCCTTTATCGAACAGAAGTCCGCAATATATTTGCCAATTGCATGTTGTCTTCTAAAACTGCTTCCCATCAATTTGTTTCCGCGCAGGCAAGCCCATAATTTTCTTTCAGCAGGCGTGAGTTCCTTCCTTAACGCCCGGGCGCGCTTATATCCTGTCGGCTTGGTCCTTTGTACGGGCATTCGAGGATTCTACCCCTCCCCGGTCCCTCCCCAAATGCTCCGCAGAGACATTTGGGGAGGGTGCCCGAAGGGCAGGTGGGGTGGAATGGCTCCACTGGCTCAGAGGAGTTTGTGCCGGTGAAGCGGGTACGGAGCACGCTGCGTAGAGCCTCGCGTGTTATGTCAGAAGAATTTGCTAAGGTGATGCACTACGGGCGCAGCGAATGCCGACAAAAAATCAACCACATCCTCATGTGGCTCCAACCCGCGGGCAGGGACTCATTGTACCGAAACTTGCCCACGGAGGCTGTGTCGCTGGGCGGCCGCGCAAACGAGCCCAGGCGCGGGGAATATTTCCAAAAAAGAGAGCGCCGCGGCTTACACCACCTTTCTTCTGAATATCTTATTCCAATCCAACATCTTTTTCAGCGGCTCAACCGGGACCTGTCCTTCGGGGACATAGCCCACGAAGGAGCGGTTGTACAGGTCTTCCGTGCCGTCTGAGAGAAGCCAATCCAGCGGTTCCTTGAATATCCCCACTGCGGAGGAGCCATCCGGCGTGCCGGGCAGCGCGGTCTCGAAGGCGATGACCGTCATGCCGTCAGCGGTCTCCGCCACTTCAGCCACCGTCGCTTCATGGATCCAACGCAGCCATTGATTCTCGATGATCCTGCGGTTATCCGGCGTTACGGTCGCACGGACGCGCGTTACCACCGAGCCGATCCTGTAGCCCCATTCCCCCTCCCTGGCGTTCCTTGTCGTGAATTCGGCAGGCAGCAGGCCCACTTTTTGTTTTGTCTCGATCGACCTTGCGATATTCCACTCAGACGGGCTCGCCCTGGATGAATCGACAAATCGCAGCCACAGGATGCTCGCACCCGGAGTGTAATCCTTTTCGGAAGTCGGCTTGACAAAATAGGAGCCGGGCTGTGTATTCCCCGTTTCGTTCGTGATGTACCATTTCGGCCTGGCGGCCAATCCGCCGGGAGGCAGGTTTCCGCGGACGTGCTGGCAATGCTCCGCAGTCTCGTTGCATACCAGTTTGGTGACGATCAACTCGAGTGTGCGTCCGTGTTCATCGCGCCATGCGGTTGGATCGTAATTCTCCCACCCATCCATCACCGGGATGATCTGATAACTCTGCTGCGAGTAACGCTGGTCCTCTTCCGCCGCTGTGAGTTTTTCCCAATTCATGTCAGCCACCCCTGTCACGCGCAGCGTCGTGAGCTTGACGATCTCCTTCCAGGCCCAATCCGGGAAGTTGCTTTTCATCCCCAGCAGTCTCCTTAATACATCCTCTGTGGGCAGACTCCTGAGCTCGTAGCTGAGTTCATTTGTGAGCAGGGAGAGCAGACCGGCGCGGCGGGTCTTCGGCCCGCTGGATTTGACGCTCAGCAGGTCGCGTTGAAGTTTGTCCGTCCATTCCGGTTCGGTCGCGTGCGCGAGTTTGGGTTTGTTTGCCGCGCTGCCCGATTCATAGACCGAGATTTTTTCCCCGCAGCGCCTTGCGATCTCGGCATCGTCGAGGGGTTTAAGTTCCTTCAGGAATTCCCGCTCGCTCATGCGGATTATCAAATCCCTGGGGTCGGCCCAGGATCCGTGCGCGCTGGCATAACGCATGCCCGAAAAGTGCACGACCATATATTGCAGCCAGCCGGGGAATCGCCTCGGTTCCTTTAGGAAGCGTTGATAGATCTCATCCAGCAGTTCATATTGGTTCTTCCCCTCGAGGGAGCGCGTGTATTTCATGGCTTTCCAATGCGCGAGATCACGAACGGTGATCGGCCGGTCCGCCGGAAACTTCACCAGGAAGTCCACTTCCGGAGTTTTGAAGTTCGGATCATTTTTCGAAAGCCGATACCATGCCAGTTTGCGCTCTTCGACCAGGTCATAGATGGCGAGGAAGGCGCGCAGCTGCTTCAGCTCCTGCTCCGCCATTGGCAGTGTGGAAGTTTGCCAACCCTCCAATTGTTTTGTTTCGGCGGGCCGCTTGGGATGATCGTACACCATCGCCTCGAGCCGCCGTATTCGCAGCCGGATCCGATCGCGGATCCCGTCGCGATGCACCACCCAGCCTGCGATGAAACCCTCCACATAACTGCGTTCGCCGCGGATGTCCCTGGGCCAGTCCTGCGCGAAATTATCGTGCAGGGTGTTGATCCCGGCCATTTCGGCCTCATCGATCGCCTGGAGGTTGGAATACGCCGCTCGGACATCCTTGGTAAGGAAATAATCGCGCAGCTGCAGGTATTCCTTGAGAGCGGCGGCCGCGTTCTCCTGCCACTCGTTGATGTATGTTTTCACTTCACCGCTGAGCGCATTAATATCCCTGCCTTTGTATTGCGCCCAAATATCCACTTCCTTGTAGTAAACCAGGAAGTCGCGCAGTTTCACCTCGCGCATGGGATAGATGGTTTTGCGCAGGAAATCATTCTGCCACTGGAAGTAGAATTGAGGATCGAGGGCGGCCTCCCCCACGGGATGTATTTCCTCGAACATGCCCGCGGGAGCTCCAGGCAGTGCCAGAGCGCCGATCGCCAGGGAGGATAATTTCAGGAAATCACGCCGCGAGAGATCTTGAGCGTCTCCGATTTTTTGTGCTTCGATATCCGACATGGGAACTCCTTGTCCGTTGTTAGAAAAAAATTCGCTCGGCGTGAACCTTTACGAAGCAACACCGCCGAGACTCGAAGGTCTGCACTCGCCAGCGCTTCGACTTTGGAACTTCGGCCGGCACTCAGTTCCTCCGCTACCCAAAGGGCATGCTGTCAGCGCGAGATGGCTCGCAGCGGAATTACGTGGATTCCTTCAATGCACAGCGACGATGTCCGAATCCTGCGTGGTGCGAATTATGTCGTACGGCGCGCTGGCAAGCGAGTCGCCTATGAGATACGGCACACCGGGCGTTTCGAAGACGTTCGTGACTTTGAACGTAACTTCGATGGGTTCATTTTGCACGGTCGATTTCTCCGTAGACCTTTCGCGCAAGTTCTTCCCCCAACAATAAATCCGCCAGTTTGCGGCGCAGTTCGGTTTCGCTGGCTTGTGGATACTGGGTATGCAAGCCTGCCAATGCGAGCATACGGGCAGAAGAATTCAACTGCGCCAACATGCTCATTTTGCGCGTTGGACTGGCCTGCCGCCATAATCGAATCTGCAGGGCTTCCATTTTGGGGCGTGTGTCGGGGAATAAGACGCTCATGGTTTCCTCCATTTTACTAGCTTACAAAGTGTTGCGTTAATATCTAAACTGTAGTTGCGATTTCCTACCTTGTTTTGGCCCAATCCCGTTTAGAGATTTATGCAGGAAGCAGTACGTCCTTGCGGCAAACTCACTCACTGCTTCTTTCCACCTCCACGCGCATTTCCCTTCCATCGGTGCTCACCGAGATCCAGCCGCTGCGGTCGGTGCGCAGGAGCGAATACCCTTCGAGTGCATCCAGCACCTCCCGCGCCGGCAGGCCGTCCGGGTCGCCGGCTGAGACGCTGATCACGACCAGCTGCGGATTCAAGTTCTCGACCAGGTCCGGCGGGTTCGCGGGCGCGTAGCCGGAATCTGCGAGCAGCAGCACATCCACTCTGCCGATGGTATTTCCATATTCGATGGATTCATAGGTCCCTTCGCCCACGCCGAGCGGGAGCAGCGCGCGGAAATTCCCGTATTCGATGAGCAGCACGCAGCCGCGCGGACCCTCGGCCTGCACCTCGATGAACGCGCCTTCGCCCAGCTCGAGCCGCTGACCGTTCTCCGCGCGGCTGACGGGAATGCCCTCGACGGCGAGGAATTCATCCAGGGCGCGGGCGGAGAACGAGGCCTGCACGTTTCCGCTCCACAGCACGTTTTGCGGCGGATACCTTTCCATCACGCGCGGCAGCGCGGCTACATCCTCTTCATCGGTCGAAGCCACGATCAGCCAGTCCAGCCGGCGGGAGAAGAAGGGCAGCCTGCGACCCAACTCGTCGGAGAGTTCGTTCGTGCTCGGTCCGCCGTTGATCAGGATGTTGCGTCCCTGCGGCGTCTGGATCAGCACCGCCTCCGACGAGCCGACCTCGAGGAAGGTCAGGTGCATCTGCCCATCTCCTGCGGTGGCGGTGGACCTCCACAACAGCATGGTGCAGATGAACAGGAAAGCCAGGATGGCGGTCAGGGCCACCGTTCGCAGACGGTCCCCTAGGGCGGAGGTCCTTTCCTTTAAAAAGGACCAGCTAAAGGTCACGCCGAGAAGCGCTGCATAGAAGAAGACCATGAACCAGATGGAGAAGTCCCCAAGGAGGATAACCCCATGCGGCACCTGGTCGAACAGCTCGACCATGCCGATCGTGTACGTTGCGAATGGCCAGGCGATCCAGGCCAGCAGTTGACCGAATGGATAAATCACCAGGCTGGTGAAAAGCGCCAGCCCGCTCAGGATCATCACCGCCGGCTGAACCACCAGGATGAACGGGTTGGCGAGGAAGGAGAGCAGGGAGATGCGGTTGAAGTGATAGGCCATGATGGGCAGGGTGGCGAGCTGCGCCGCGAACGTGAGCACGATGTTCTCGTTGACGATGCGCACGAGCGCGCCGGAGGCGTGAAGAAATTTTTGGATCAGGTTCGCCGTGACAGCCGAGAACGGTTCCGTGTACAACGTCAGGCCGAGCGTGGCGAAGAAGGAGAGCTGGAAGCCCACATCCCAGATGAAGAAGGGATTGGCGATGCACATCCCCATGGCCGCGATCATCAGCCCGTTGAGCGTGTGCTGTTTGCGACCGATCAGGCGTGCCAGCATGGACATGCTGCCCATGATCGCGGCGCGCACCACAGCCGCGTCCGCCCCCACCAGCAGCGTATAAAAGAACACACCGAGTATGGCGGCTGCCGAACCGTATCGTTCGCCGAGCAGGTTCCTGAAAACCGCCAGGAACGCGCCGGCGATGATGGCGATGTTGAAACCGGAGATGGCGATGATGTGCGCCGTGCCCGTATCCTTGAAAGCCTGCTGTAATTCCTGCGTCAGGCCGGTGTCCACGCCGAGCAGGATGCCGGCCAGCAGGGAGGCCTCCGGGTCGTTGAACAGGCGGTGCGTATTTTCCAGCAACCTTTCCTTTAATATGTAAACCGCCCTCCAATACAGGCTGCCGGAATCCCCCGGCAGGACAGTCACCTCGGCCGAGGACACATAGGAATGGATTCCCTGGCGTGCCAGATAATCACGGTAGGAGAAGTCCTCGTCCTCCGGCGGGGTTTTCAACAGCCCGCGCAGCCGAACGTTTTGACCGTATTCGTATCTTTCTGTGTTTGGAATGCGCGCCAGGATGAAGCCGGAGACAGGCAGGTCGCCGTCGCCGGTGTCCACCGCTTCAACCTTGATGCGCAGGTTGGTGTATGTATCGCGCACATCCGGTATTTCATCCACTGAGCCGCTGACCAGCAGTTCGTAGTTCCTGTCGTTGAAGAAGGCGATGTGAAAGGCGTCGATCTTCGGCTGTGCAACCACGTATCTCCACCCGCCGAAGGAGAAGGCCAGCAGCAGGACGAAGGTGATGGGCTTGAATAATTTATTGTTTTGTGCGAGACGCCGGGCGGGGAGGGACGCCAAAAGGATGACGATGAACGCCGCCGCCCAGATCCATGCGGACAGGGGGACGAGGTTCGAGAAGACGATCCCCGAAAGAAAAGCGAGCGAGATCCAGATCAGGGGCATGGCAGGGATTGTACAGTAAAACGGCCGGACGGGCGGAGTTACCTGTCATCCACTTCCGCGCATCATCCACGCCGGACATTTCTGCTTTCACAGCAGCCGAGGCTGTTGTGCGTTCCGTTCGATCCCATCCCAGGGCAGCGGCGGGAGGGACAGTTCCCTGGATACGCGCCCATGCAGTTCCCGACACAGAAAAGGTGCCGCCAGGTTATCCGGGGAATGGCAAAACATATATACCTCGGCACCCTGCCTCAGGTGTGTGGTTATATATTCCGCCCATTCATCCAGGAATGGACGATTGATCTCCAGATCCGGATGACCAATGTATCGGATAAAAACAAATTCACAGGTGCGTTTTGGAGCCACCGGGAGATCCGGTTTTCGCTCTCTGGCTTCGATCAATGCTTGATAAACCGACCCTTTCAGGATTTCATCGCCGGCCAGGCTGCGGATCGGTCGTGTGTCAATGACGACCCTTGCCATGGAGTAGCCCGCGAGTAGCTGATCGAGCAGTTCGTCGTGAGGGGATTCAAACCAATCCTGGTGGCGGACCTCCACTGCCAGCCGCGTCTGCGCCGGCCAGGCGGCGAGAAAAGCCTTCAGGTCATCGATCTGATTCGGGGAAAAACGAGGCGGGAGTTGTAAAAACATGGGGCCGAGTCGCAGGTCAAGCTGCCTCATTACGTCGATGAATGCGCGCGCCTTGGCCAGATTGTCAATGAGTTTCCCCTCGTGACTGATGGCTTTTGGGATCTTGGGACAGAAGCGGAATGTCTCGGGCGTATCTGCCATCCAACCTGCGACGGTCTTCTGTGAAGGAACCGCGTAGAAAGTGGTGTTCCCTTCGATGGTTGTCAGACGGCGGGCGTATTCGCGCAGGAAGTCGGCCGGTTTTGTTCCCCTCGGATAGAAATTCCCCACCCATCCCTTGAATGACCAAATTGGACAACCCAGATGGATGGTCATGGGGATATTATAAAACCCATCCATAATGGCGGATTTGGGAGAATTATTGGTGATTGACAAAGACCTTGTATTTTGCATAATGAAGATGGAGGATCAACCTGTATCAAGGCGGAAGGGAACAGCCGTCTCAGCCCTGAGCGCCCCATTTGCATATGACCTGCCTGCCAGGTGTACCTGAGGGTGCGTTTTGACAGTATCACTCTTTGGCGGACCGATGATGGTTGGCCGGGTGACAAGTGCAACACCCTGGATACATGTTTCGAGATCTCTGTCCGGGATGTTACCAGATCTTTTTGGGATACCAATTTTTTCATTCCTGAGGATTGTCATGGAAGAAAATTCAAGGATATGACCGGCGGCCCATATCCGGGCATCTATGGACCGGAACCTTATGTGATTACCCTTCCACTATCCCCCGGTGAAAACCCCAGTGCCATCTGGATCAAGGCCAGGTTCTGGGATTCTGACCCGACGTGGAATCCCGACGATCTGTATGCAACCTTTGCCGAGCAACCTTTGGGAGCCTATGTTCCAAAGATAGGCGAAAAGTGGGCGATGAGCGAGACGTGGAAGGACACGGGCGAATACACAGGTTATTCGGATTACGATTGTTCTACCCAGATGACCAGCGGCAAGTCTATCACCGACGAAGCTACCTCCTCTTTAAACTTCAGTTATTCCATCTATCCAAATAATTGCAGGGACAAGCCTCCGGCAGAGGGATTATTAGATTGGCCCTCGCTGATCTCTCTTGATTACCTCGACACAAACGTATAGGAAACCACGTGAAAAAAAGGAGACTGCCATGAAACAAAAAACATCCCTTCCAAGCGTCGTTTCAGTTCTGGTTTATCTGTCATTGGCTTGCAGCCTCACTTCCACCCTTCCGGCCGTCAGGGCTGGTGTCACTCCAGACACACCCGGCGCAACGACATCAAGCGGTCAACCAGGGACATCTGCCCAGAACAACACCTACCAGGAGGATTTTGAAGGCACCCAAGTACAGGGATGGAGCCTGGATCCAGGCTGGCAGGTGACCCTGGACGTGAGTAACCATGTTCTGGCTGGCCAGGGACACGTCTGGGCGCGCGCCGGTCAAAACTTTGAAGATGACCTGCGCCAGTCGTTCCGCGTCAAACTCCTCGAGGGCAAGATCCATTTGGTCTTTCGCCTGACCACTGCCAGCCGTTATTATATTGGCTTCGATGGCAGCGGTTCGGATTTGAATAAACAGTACTTTCCCAGCGACTTTCGCGAAAGCCTTGCATACAAGAGCACACCACACGATCTCAACCGTTGGTATCAAGTGGAGATCGTCCTTCAAGGGAGTACGATCGAATTCCTGGTGGACGGGATACAGCAGTGGACTTACACCGATTCACAGGCGCTGACGGCAGGCTCCTTTGCCTTTGAAACCCTGGATAACTCTCAGGCGTATGTGGATGACATTGTGGTTGACCTGGGTTCTGCCCAGCCATCGGTTCCTTCCGCCTCCTCTTCCGCCGCGCCGGCTCCCTCGTCATCAAACTTGACCTGGGTCCGCACCGGCGGCCCGTTAGGCGGACTCGGCTATGATATTCGCATGAAGCCTGACAATCCTGACCTCATGTTAGTGACTGACGCGTTGGCAGGAGTCTTTGAAAGTGAGGATGGAGGCGAGAGCTGGTTTCCTTCCAGTACCGGCATCGTCACGCGTACCGGTCCTGCTGGCGACGCCATCCCGGTCTTCTCCCTGACCATCGATCCCAATACCCCCGAAATCGTCTGGGCGGGGACACAGTTTCAGCGTGGCATCTTCAAGTCCACAGATGGTGGGCAAACGTGGACGAAAATGGACAACGGCGTTGCAGAGCGGGAGGGCATCACCTTTCGCGGATTTTCTGTCCAGCCAGGCAATTCAGAGGTGGTCTACGCGGCCGGAGAAGTATCCAGTTGGACGTGGGCGGGTCGGGAGAGACTCGGTCGTGAATTCGATCGGACTCAAGGCGTCATCTACAAGACGGACAATGGAGGGAAATCCTGGAATCCGATCTGGCGTGGGGATAACCTGGCACGTTATATCTGGATCAATCCCCAGAACACGAATGTCCTCTATATCTCTACCGGAATCTTTGATCGTGAAGCTGCCAATTCGGATCCGGTCAATGAGATTCCAGGTGGCGAGGGCGTGCTCAAGTCCACGGATGGAGGCAGAACCTGGGCGAATATGAATACCGGGTTGGGCAATCTTTATGTAGGTTCCCTGTTCATGCATCCCACCAATCCGGATATCCTGCTGGCAGGCACAGGGAATAATACCTACCATTCCGGTGGAGGAGTGTATCTCACCCTGGATGGCGGGAACAACTGGACGCAGACCCTGGCAACGGATTTTGGCATACACTCTGTCGAAATTGCCCAATCCAATCCCAATATCGCGTATGCGGGCAACAGATCCGTGGTCTATCGAAGCGAGGATGGTGGAAGAAATTGGCAAAATGTTACTGGTGATGAAACTCCCTGGTGGGGCTCACCCGGCGTCCAAACAGGTTTCCCAATCGATTTTCAGGTGGATCCACGAGATCCCGATCGCATCTTCACCAACGCGTACGGGGGAGGTGCTTTCCTTTCAGCGGACAGCGGTCGCACCTGGCAGGATGTCAGCAAAGGCTATACCGGGGCGCAGGTACGTGCACTTGCCGTGGATCCCGGCGTCCCCGGGCGCATCGTTGCCGTGGCGCGCAGTGGTGTCTTCGCCAGTTATGATGGCGGGTCCAACTGGATGGGAATCAATCCCACCTCCATCGATTCGATTGAGTGGAATGCGATTGCCATCGACCCCTCCGACCTCCAGCACCTGATTGGCGGCCTGAATGTCCATGGTTTGATTGTCAACAGCAATGACTGGGGGAGCAATTGGACTACCGTTGCCGGCCCTTACGAAAACCGGGTGGGTTGGCGAACGATTGTGTTTTCACCTTCCAATCCTGATATTGTCTATGCAGGCTCGGCTGGTTTTTACTCACCCAGCGTCTATAACGCCGTCCAGCCGGGCATGGGCATTTTTGTCTCACGTGACAATGGAAACAGCTGGTCATCTGCGAACGATGCCCTCACCCAAGATGCAAATGTAGCCTGCCTGGCAGTCGATCCTGCCAACCCTCAAGTGGTTTTCGCCGCCACGACCAATCATGCTCTCTTGAAAACTACGGA
>VGNF01000054.1 GCA_016866195.1 Chloroflexota bacterium
TTCTCTGGTGATCACATTATCGGCCGGACCGACGATCAAGACCGCCATCGTGGGTTTGCTGCAGGATGTCTCTCTCGAAAGCGCGCGGCGCCTGACAGCTTCCACGTATACGCGCCTGGTGGACACGATCGGCTTGAACGATCGCCGCAAGCCGGAACAACAGATCGACAGCCTGCTGCGACTGCGGCCAGAGCTGGTGGTCATCACCGGTGGAACCGATGGAGGCGCTTCCCGTTCGATTCAAAAGATGATTGAGCCGATCGGCCTGGCCAGTTTCCTGCTGCCGGAAGAAAAACGTCCGGCGGTGCTGTACGCCGGCAATCAGAAGATGGAGGAGGAGGTAAAGGAGCTGGTGGGTTCGCTGGCGCCCTCCCTGCACTTCACGCCCAACGTGCGTCCATCGATTGAGACCGAAGACCTCGACCCGGCCGAGCGCGAGCTGGCTCACTTGATCATCGAGATTCGTAAACGCCAGCTCAAGGGTGTGGACACGCTGGATTTGTGGGCCGGCGGGCACCTGTGGCCCACCGCCTACGCCACCGGGCGCATGGTGCGTTTCCTTGCCAAGGTCTACGGAGCGAGCAAGGGCATCCTGAGCGTGGATCTTGGCGCCTCGGCGGCGACCATCGCAGCCGGCTTTCAGGGAAGCTCCACCCTGAACGTATTTCCGCAATATGGGCTTGGCGAGAACTTGATGGAGCTGGCCAATCAAGCTGTTCTGGAGGAGATCCTGCGCTGGTGCACGATTGACATCTCCGCCAGCGCGCTGCGGGATTACATGTATCAAAAGTCCCTGCATCCCTCGGCGATCCCCGCGACTGCCGAGGATCTGGCCATCCTGCAGGCCGTCGCGCGTCAGGCGCTATCCCTTGCCATGCAGGCTGCGCGCAGGGATTTCCCAAGCACGATCACCTCGATCAAACCCACCCTGACGCCTGTATTTGAACCCATCCTGGCCGGAGGGAGCGCGCTGGGGGACGCCTCACGTCCCGGCCAGAGTTTGCTCTTGCTGCTCGATTCGATCCAGCCTGTCGGCCTGACCACCGTGATCCTCGATCAAAACAACCTGCTTCCATTATTGGGCGCGGCCGCCGGGCAGAACAATCTCCTGCCGGTTCAGGTCATGGAATCCGGCGCCTTCCTGAGCGTGGGAACGGTTGTGGCCCCGGTGGTCTCCGCTTCTTTTGGCGCGCCCGTTCTGCGCGCGCGGCTCACCTATGAAAACGGAACGGAGGCGCGCGCGGAACTTAAGTATGGGACGATTGAAACCCTGCCACTGGCCAGTGGTGAAGCAGGCAAGTTGTCGCTCCAGCTCCTGCGCGGGGCGGACATCGGGTTTGGTCCCGGACGCCTCCCGCGCGAGTCGCTGAGTGTGGCCGGAGGCGCGCTGGGTCTGGTGTTGGATGGGCGCGGGCGTCCGATCAACCTGCCGGCGGATGCCGGGCGCCGGCGTGAATTGATCAAGAAGTGGAACTGGACCATGGGAGGGGCATGAGCATGCTCGCACCGGTGCGGCATATTGTCGGTTTGACCACCATCGTGCGCGAGCGCCAGCTGCCAGTCGCCGGGACTGTTCACGTGCGCGTGAATCAGAAAGTCGGTTCGATGGATGTGATTGCCGAGGCGAGCTGGGCGCGCGATCATGTGCTGCTGGATGTAGCCCGTACCCTGCGCATGCATTCGCTCGCTGCGGACAAGTTGATCAAATGCAAGGTCGGGGATCAACTTGCCGCCGGCGCCGAAGTGGCGGTGGGAAAAGGGATGTTTCCGCGCTCGGTCCGCACCCCGCGCGAAGGGCGCGTGGTGGCGGCTGGGGGAGGCCAGGTGCTGATGGAAGCCAGCCGCACGAAGATCGAGTTGAAGGCCGGAATCCCCGGCACCGTGGCGGAGGTCCTCCCGGAACGGGGCGCCGTGATCCAGACAGCCGGCGCGTTGGTGCAGGGCGTTTGGGGGAATGGAAAAATCGACACGGGTTTGCTGGTAAACATCTCGGACGGACCGGATGGAGTGCTCACGCGGGAACGCATGGACGTCAGCCTGCGCGGCTCGATCCTGCTGGCAGCCATGGTCCAGGATGCCGAGACGCTCGAGTTCGCCGGCGATATGCCGGTGCGGGGATTGATTCTCTCCGGGTTGTATCCTGCGCTGATGCCGCTGGCGCGCGAAATGCGTTACCCGATCCTGGTCACGGATGGGTTTGGTCCGATGCCCATGAATTCGGCCGCCTACAAACTGCTCAGCACCAATGCCAAGCGCGAGATCACGGTCAATGCCGAGACGTTCAACCGCTACAGCGGCGTGCAGCCGGAGGCGATCATTCCGCTGCCCATCACCAGCGATCCTCCCCCCGCGCGCGATTCAGAGATGCTTGCGCTGGGTCTGCAGGTGCGCATGCGCCGCCCGCCTCACATGGGAAGGATCGGCATCATCTCCCAATTGAAGCCCGGCCTGACCGTTTTGCCCAGCGGACTGCGCGCGCCGGCGGCAGAAATTCGCCTGGAAAATGGCGAAACCGTTCTAGCGCCTCTCGTAAACCTTGAAGTTGTGGGATAATAGCTTGAACATCCTCCGAACGCATGTAGGTGTTCAGATGCTGACCGTCAAATCACTTTGCCGCATGCAGCGGTGAACCCAATTCAGGAGAGTGCTCCATGACCGATACCAGTTTCGATGATTTTGACTCCGGTCCACCCCCGGAGGAGTCCAACAACCGCACCTTTGTGATCGTCGCGGGGATCCTGGGCGGAATCATCCTGATTTCGGTTGCCTGCCTGGCGGGAGTGTATCTGCTCGGATTCCGCGGCACGACCTCTCAACCTTCCACGGAGGATCTCACGCTTACGGCGCAGGCGAACAGCGCCTTCATTAATCAGGCATTGACGGCCACTCAGGCGGCGATTCAACCCACCGCCACGACCACCTTCACCCCGACATCGACATTGGTGGTTGCGATTGCGAGCCCCACCTCCACGATCGATCCTGCGCTGGGTGGAACGCAATCCCCGATCACTGCCACGGTAGCGGCGGCGCTCACACAGGCAGCCGCGGCTCAATTGACGATCGTGCCCACCTCCACTGCCCTGCCGAACACCGGTTTTGCCGATGAGTTCGGACTGCCGGGCATGTTCGTCATGGCCCTGGCTTTCATCATCGTGATCCTGCTGGCGCGCCGCCTGCGCACGGCAACGCCCTCCGGTCGTTAGTCTTTTCTGCAATGCGAAGAGGCCGTAAAGGTACGGCCTCTTTTGTTTTAAGATCGCTTAACGGTCAGGATTTTGGTTGGCGTTGAAACAGGCTGAGGATGAACGCGCCGGCCCCAAGAAAACCCGCATACGGCAGCAACAGGAACCATCCGGCAAAGGGCAGCGCGCTGGCGAAGCTCAGACAGACCGTTCCACTCAGGATCTGTTTCCAGGAGGGGATTTCAGGGAAGATCCGTTCGCCAAGCACGGCGGTCATTCCACACAGCCCGAATCCGAGCATGATCATCAGCAGCGCGGTGATCAGGATCGCGGGAATGGTGAACAAGCCCCGGACGAAGGGGCCGGCGTTTTCTGCGAGGGAGAACAACGCAACCGCAAGCACGGCAAAGAATGCAAAGTTCACCAGCCCGATGCCAAAGGACCGGCCGGGCGCAGTCTGGATCAACGCCCGGGTCTTCGCAAGACGATCCGGGAACAATGCGTTCAGAACAAGAAAGCCGGCTCCCAGACCCGCCGTGGAGAGGATGAGGATGAAAAACAACCGTAGGATATCGGACATGGAAACCTCCGTTCAGGATGATTGCCCTATTGTTTGATTTGACTTCGCAAGAGCAAGCCGTTCCCCACCAGCCAGGCCAAGGCCGTGCCCGCCAGTGCGAGAAGGATGTAAAAGTTCGAGAGACCCAGGGAGGCCGGAAGTTCCGGCGGGGATGGCCACTGGAATTGGGAGAGCGCATCCAGCCACGCAGTCCATACCCTCTGTGCCTCTAGGATGGTTTCCATTACAGGAGGAGCCTGTAAGGCGGGGATGAATGTGGAGGCCGCCTCAAGGATAAAAGGTGCCACGCTGGCAATGAGGACCGTGGCGGCCGCAGTTTGCAGGACGGTGGTGAGCGTGAGCCAGCGCGGGAAGCCGGAATACGCCGCGGCCGGACTGGTCAAACGCCGCGTGACCGCCGGGGCGAGGTTGCGCGCCAGGGATTCCTCGGGCAGCGATTCGATCTCGGCGGCCAGGGATCGCAGTGCGCTCAATCGCGCGGTGCACTCCGCACACGTGCTCAGGTGGGATTCTGCCCGGGCCCGCTTGGGAAGCGCGTCATCCAGATATTCGTTGAGTTGATCGTCAGTCAGGTGCATGGAGTTTCTCCGCCAGCAGTTTGCGCGCCCGGAAGAGGTGGCTCTTCACATCGCTCAAGGGGATGTTCAATTCCGCCGAGATCTCGTCGTAGGACAGGCCCTGATAGTGCCGCAGCTCGATCACGACGCGGAAACGCGCGGGGAGCGATGCCAGCGCGGCACGAATCTGCTCGCCTCGCTCACGGACCTCGACGACCGCTTCCGGTCCCGCACCTTCCGCGGCGTCCCGTTCCTCGTCAAATTCCGTCTCGGGTTTAAGGGACTCGAGATGATTGAGGCAGAGATTGGCTGCCACACGCCGGATCCACGGCCCGAAGGGACGGTTGACATCGAAGGTGTTCAGGCGGCTGTGCGCGCGCAGAAAGGTCTCCTGCGACAGGTCCTCCGCCTCCCCGCGCTCGTGCAGGATGCGGTAGCACACGTTGAACACACCAGCCTGGTGCCGGGTCACCAGTTCGCCGTACGCCTCCACCTCACCGCGACGGGCACGCAGGATCAGGTCTCGGTCGGTGGGCGCATCCATGGCTGAAGTGTACCGCCGGTTGAATGAATTACGAAACGTATCGGTGAGGACCATGAGCGGAATTGATCGTTGCGCAAGTGGTGTGTCACTCGTATTACAGTTCCCGGAACGGAAAAGTTGCGCGCTCCCCTTTCCTTGACTCTTTTCCAGCCTGTGGCATACAATACAGCCAATCGAATACACAAGACCGGAACGCGGCGAAGTTGGTGAAAACCCAACACTGTCCCGCAACTGTGAGTTGGCGCAGCCAACGAGTCAGGTCGCCCGCCTCCGGTCGGTTCACCACACTCTCGTGGAAAGGAGGTGGAGGACGACCCCCGGATCGCCACTCCAACCTCCCCAGCCTCGGCTGGGGTTTTTCGTTACATCGAAAAAGATGGCACTGCGAGCCGTCGTCCTTCGACTTCGCTGCGCTCCGCTCAGGACGAACCTGGCTCGCTGCGACATGCCATGTTCTATCAGGAGATTACCATGTGCCGAACGACTCTCTTTTTAGCCTTGTTGCTCACCTTCTCCCTGGTCGCCTGCGGACCTGCGCCCACGCCGACCGGGGTGCCCCCATCGATTCCCACGCAGGCACCGACCGCCACGGAGACATCCACCGCAGCCTTTCTGACCGTTTTTGACGATGCCGGCCGTGAAGTGACCCTTGAACGAAAACCGGAACGAATCGTGTCGCTCGCGCCCTCCAACACTGAGATCCTGTTCGCCGTCGGAGCCGGCCCGCAGGTAATCGGCCGCGATGTGCTTTCCGATTATCCCGAGCAGGTTCGAGATATCCAGGATGTCGGCGGATCGATGGGCAACTTCAGCGTCGAGTCCATCGTGGCTCTCGAGCCCGATCTTGTGCTGGCCGCGGAGATCAACACGCCGGAATTGTTCCATCAATTGGAGGATCTTGGCCTGACCTTGTTCTATCTGCGGAACCCGACCACGCTTGAGGAGATGTACACGAACCTCGAAAACGTCGGCCGGTTGACGGGTCACGCACAGGAGGCCGCGGCCCTGGTCCAGTCGCTTCAGGCGCGCGTCGCGGCTGTGGATGAAAAGATCGCCTCCGTCACCGAGCGGCCGTTCGTCTTCTACGAGTTGGACGGGACCGATCCTCTCGCGCCGTGGACTTCGGGTCCGGGCACGTTCGTGGACCTGTTGATCGACCGCGCCGGCGGGAATAACGCGGGCGCGGTCCTGCAGGAGCCGTGGGCGCAGATCAGCCTCGAACAGCTGGTGGTGTCGAACCCATCCGTCATCATCCTCGGCGATTCGATGTGGGGCGTGACCGTTGAATCCGTGAAAGCCCGAACCGGTTGGGAATCGCTGGAGGCGGTCAAGAACGACCGCATCCACCCGTTCGACGACAATCTCGTCAGCCGCCCCGGCCCGCGCCTGGTGGATGGCTTGGAGCAGATGGCGAAGTTGCTGCACCCGGAATTGTTTGAATAAGCCGTTTAAACCCTCACTCTAACCCTCTCCCTCAGGGAGAGGGGACTCCTTTCCCTCTCTGGGATGTGGTGAATTGCCCATGCCTCGCACGCCGTTACTTCTTTCCCTTCTTATACTACTCCTCACACTCGTGCTGAGCGTTGCAATTGGATCCGTGTTCATCCCGTTTGATGAACTGTGGCAGGCGCTGCGCGGTGCGGGGAATGAAACGTATGCCAGCATCCTCTGGAACATCCGCCTGCCGCGCACCGTGCTGGTGATGTTGACCGGCGCGGCACTGGGGATCAGTGGCGCGTCGTACCAGGGCCTTTTCCGCAATCCCCTGGCGGATCCCTATCTGATCGGTGTGGCTTCCGGTGCTGGGCTGGGCGCGGTGATCGCCATGTCGATCCAATGGCCGTATTCCTTTTGGAGCCTGTTCATCGTCCCGCTGGCGGCCTTCCTCATGGCGCTGCTGACGGTATCCGTGGTGTACTTCATGGCCCGCATCGGGCACACTGTACCGACGACCAATTTGATCCTGGCCGGTGTGGCGATCTCCTCCTTTGCGACCTCGCTGACCTCATTTCTCATGCTGCGCTCCACCGAGGAAATGCGCCGCGCTCTGGGTTGGCTGCTCGGCGGTTCGATCCAGATCGGGTGGACTTCCATCCTGGCGATCCTCCCATTCCTGACGATTGGCACGGCGGTCCTCTTGATCAGCGGCCACGCCCTCAACCTGCTGCAGTTCGGCGACGACCAGGCGCAGCAACTTGGATTGAACATCACACGCGCGCGCGGCGTGATCCTGTCCGCCGCCTCGCTGGTGACAGCCACCGCGGTTTCCTTCTCCGGCATCGTCGGATTCGTCGGGCTGATCGTGCCGCATCTGATGCGCATGTGGACCGGCGTGGATTACCGCCGCCTGCTGCCGCTCAGCCTGATCGGTGGCGCTTCGCTCCTGTTGATCGCGGATGTGATCGCGCGCGTCGTGCTCGCGCCGCAGGAGATTCCCGTGGGCATCGTCACCGCGCTGGCCGGAGCGCCGTTCTTCCTGTGGGTGTTGAAGCGCGCCAAGAACCAGGGATTCTGGTGAGAACGGCCATGGCCGATCGTCTATCGTGCATGGTCTATCGTCCATGGTCTGTGATCGAAAGGATTGTCAGGTTCGCATGCTGAAAATAAAAAACCTCTCTGTCTATTACGGTGAACGCCAGGTGCTTAAGGACGTCAGCCTGGATGTCCATTCCGGCGAAGTGGTGGCGTTGATCGGGCCCAACGGCGCGGGAAAATCCACCTTGATTCGCGCGGTCAGCGGCGTGATCCCGGTCCGCAGCGGGGAGATTACTGCAGGTGAAACAGATGTCACTTCCCTCCCGGCTTTGTGGCGGGCGCGGCAGATCTCCGTCGTCCCGCAGGCGGTATCCATGCCTCCCGCCTTCACCGTATGGGAAGCGGTCCTGCTTGGGCGCACGCCGTACCTGAACTTTCTGGGGCAGACCTCGGCGGCGGACGAGGCGCTGGCCCGGCGCGCGTTGGAGCAGGTGGACATGCTTCACCTCAGCGGGAGCCGCATGGATGAGATCTCCGGTGGGGAACAGCAGCGCGTGCTGCTGGCGCGCGCCCTGGCACAGTCCACACCGATCCTGCTTATGGACGAGCCCACGGCGCATCTCGACCTGCGTCATCAGATCGACCTGTTGAAACTGATCGCTGCGCAGGCGCGCGAAAAGGGTCTCACCGTTCTGATCGCGCTGCACGATCTGAACCTGGCCTCCCTGTTCGCGGACCGCATGGCGGTCATCGAGGGCGGCCAGTTGTGCATGGCGGGAAAGCCGGGCGATACGATCACGCCGGAGATGCTCAAGGCGGTCTACCGGCTGCCGGTGCATGTCATCCCGCACCCTGAGAGCGGCGCTCCGCTGGTTGTGCCGGAGGTCTCATGAAAAAAGGATTGCTGATGGTCAATACCGGCGAAGGCAAGGGCAAGACCACCGCCGCGCTGGGCATGCTGCTGCGTTCGTGGGGAAGGGATTTCCGTGTATGCGTGATCCAGTTCATCAAGGCTGAAACCGGCAAGTGGGGCGAGGTGCGCGCGGCGAAAAAACTCGGGATCGAATGGCACACCACCGGGGACGGATTCACCTGGACCTCGAAGGACATGGAGGAGACCGCGGCCCGCGCGCGTCACGGCTGGGAACTGGCCAGGGAAAAGATCAGCAGCGGAAATTACGACCTGATCGTGCTGGATGAGTTCACCTATACCATGGCCTACGGATGGCTGGACGTGAACGAAGTGCTGGATTGGCTGCGAAAGAACCGTCCTGCGAACCTGCACCTGGTGATCACCGGCCGGTCAGCACCCGAGGAATTGATCGCCGAGGCCGACCTGGTGACCGAAATGAAGGTCATCAAGCATCCGTTCGACAAGGGCATCCACGCGCAGGCGGGCGTGGAGTTCTGACCAGGACACGATCCATCATCCATATAAAATGAACCTGGAGCACATCCTCTCGAACATCAAGCCGCTCGATCAGTCCGCCATGGATGCGGCGCGCGCGCGGCAGGATCAACTGACCAAGCCCCGCGGCAGCCTGGGCCGGTTGGAAGACCTCTCGATCCAGCTGGCGGGGATCATGGGGAACGCAACTCCTTCCATCCGGGAGAAGGTCATCATCACAATGGCCGGCGATCACGGCGTGACCATCGAAGGGGTGAGCGCGTACCCGCAGGAAGTCACCTCGCAGATGGTGTCGAACTTCCTGGCCGGTGGAGCGGCGATCAACGTGCTGGCGCGTCATGTGGGTGCGCGGGTTGCTGTCGTGGACATGGGTGTAGCGACCGATATCCCGCCGCGGGAGGGACTCCTGAACAGAAAGGTTGGGTACGGAACAGCGAACATGGCCAAGGGCCCCGCGATGACGCGCGGGCAGGCGGTCGAGTCGATCCTGCGCGGCGCGCAGGTTGTCCAGGATGAGATCCTGCGCGGGGTGGATATCGTCGGCACGGGCGACATGGGAATCGGCAATACCACCGCCTCCGCGGCCATCGCCTGTGCGTTGATGGAACAATCTCCCTCGGAGATCGCCGGCTGCGGTACCGGTGTGGACCATGAGGGGTATAACCGAAAACTTTCCGCCATCGAGCGCGCGCTGCGGGTGAATCGGCCGGATCCGAAGGATGCTCTGGATGTGCTTGCAAAGGTCGGCGGTTTTGAGATTGGCGGACTGGCCGGCGTGATGCTCGGCGCGGCCTCCCGGGGAAAGCCGGTCATGATCGACGGTTTCATCTCGACCGCCGCGGCCATGATCGCGGTCTCGCTCGCGCCGCCGTGCCGGGAGTACCTGATCTCTGCCCATCGCTCACAGGAACACGGCCACGGCCGCATGCTCGACTGGCTGGGCCTGACGCCGCTTCTCGAACTGGACCTGCGGCTGGGCGAGGGCACCGGCGCGGCGCTCGGCATTTCCTTCGCGGAGGCGGCCTGTAAAATTCTTGCCGGGATGGCGACCTTTGGCGAGGCGGGGGTTAGTGAAAAAAGATGAGGATGCCCTCGCGCTGAGCGAAGTCGAAGCGCGGAGGCCTTTTACAGCATCATGATTCCCGTTATTGCAGCGTTTCAATTTCTGACCATCTTCCCCGCGCTTGTAAGGCGCCCCTTCACCTCGCAGGAGATGGGACGCGCGGTGGGGTGGTTTCCGCTGGTGGGGCTTGTGTTGGGATTGCTGCTGTACGCCGTGAATCATGTTGGACGAGAAATTTTCCCTGCAACTGTTTCCTCCACACTGACCCTGCTGGCATGGGTCGCGCTCACGCGCGCCTTTCACCTCGATGGATTCATGGATGCGTGTGACGGGCTTTTCGGTGGATTTACGCCGGAGCGGCGGCTGGAGATCATGAGGGACTCGCGTGTGGGTGCCTTCGGCGCGGCCGGCGGCGCGTTGATCCTGTTGACGCAATTCGCGGCGCTGGCTTCCTCGCGCGACCTATCGGCGGCGTTTGTTCTTGCAGCCACGTTGGGCCGGTGGGCCTCCCCGATCGTGATCTGGTCTTTTCCTTACGCGCGCGAAGCCGGTCTTGGAGTCGAGATGAAGCGCAATGTAGGGAAGATACAAATCCTGATTGCCACGTTGATCGCCGGCTTGACCTCGTGGTGCACCGATGGCTGGCTGGGACTTGCGCTCATGATCGGCGCGGGCCTCGTCGGGTTTGCGGTTGCCCTGTACGCGATGCGGCTGCTGCGCGGCCTGACCGGTGACATCTACGGCGCTGTGACGACCCTGGTCGAGACGGCTATCCTGTTGTTCTACGCGATATCCCTTTGATCATGCGATTGATCCTTGTCCGTCACGGCCAAACCGACTACAACCTGAACCGGCGTTTTCAAGGTCAGCGCGAAGTGCCGCTGAATCCAACGGGAATGGATCAGGCGGAGCGACTCGCAAGCCGTTTCGCCTCCTTGAAGGTCGATGCCCTCTGCTCGAGCGACTTGAGGCGCTGCATCCAGACCGCCGAAGTGATCGCGAAGCGCGTGAACCTGCCCGTCCTGCCGGATGCGCGCTGGCGCGAACTGTCGTTCGGCGATTGGGAGGGTATGACCCATGCGGAGATTCAGGCCGCAGCACCGCAATGGCTTATCCGGTGGGAGGCGGATCCTGCCGGCGTTTCTCCGCCGAACGGCGAAACGGTGACCCAGCTCGCCGGGCGCGCCGCCTCCGCCCTGGACGAATTGCGACGTCAGCATGCAGGGCAGACCGTCCTGCTCATCACCCACGGTGGCGTGATACGCGCCGTGCTCTGCCATGTGCTCGGAATCGATCTAAACCGTCACTGGCAGTTCGAGGTCGGTTCAGCCTCCGTTTCAGAAATTTCGTTTTATGGGGATGGCGCGGTGATCCAATTGTTCAACGATGCCTCTCATTTGCAGGAGCAGGAATAATGTCGAAACTGACCTTCCTCCTCGGCGGCGCGAGGAGCGGGAAATCCTCGCAGGCGTTGAAGCTTGCCGAGGCGGGCGGCGAGGCGGTCACCTTCATCGCCACCGCGCAGGCAATGGATGATGAGATGTCGGCGCGCATTGCGAAGCACCGCGCCGAACGACCCGCGGCGTGGATCACCCTAGAGATTCCCTTCGGGGTTGCCTCCCACGCGGATCAGATCCGGACCGAGGTCGTCGTGGTGGATTGCCTGACGCTGCTGGTCTCCAACCTGATGATGCAGTTCGTGAAGGGGGATGTTGTGGACGAAGCGGGGTTCGCCCGCGCGGTGAACGAGGAGGTCGAGTCGTTGATCCGGGTGGCGCACGATCACGGCAGAAAGTGGATTGTCACCTCAAATGAGGTGGGTTTGGGAGTCGTCCCTCCGTATCCCATGGGGCGCATCTACCGCGACCTGCTGGGCTGGGCGAATCAACGCCTGGCGCGCGAGGCGGATGAAGTCTTGTGGATGGTCGCGGGGATCGCGGTGCCGATCCATCCGCACAAGACGACATAACGATACGTCAGTTCAGGATAAGGAAATTAACCGAGGAGAGCGCAAAGAACGCAGAGAAAATCCAAAGAAAGCTCAGCGACCTCTGCGATAAAAAATGGCGGGTGATCCAAATTCAAATTAACGGAAGAAATAGATGGTTGCCACGGCCACGCCGATTGAGACGACCAGCCAGCGGAGGGTCGAGGCCTTGACCCGCCCGGCGAGCCTGCCTCCGATGGTGCCGCCGATCAGCGCACCGAGGGCCATCACCAGCGCCGCGGACCAGAGCACCTGCCCGGAGAACAAAAAGAAGATCGCTGCCGATAGGTTGACGGTGAACGCAATCGCCTGTTTCAGGGCGTTCAGGCGCGTCAGCGAATCCTCGAGCATCAATCCCAAAACGGAGAGCTGGATCACACTCATCCCCGCGCCGAAATAGCCGCCATAGATCGAGGCGAGGCCGACCGGCAGCCAGGCGATCCGTTCCAGCTTGGGGCCTCCATCCTGCGCCATCCGTTTCGTCAGCCAGGTGCGGATCGAATCCTGGGCGGCCAGCAATAGCGATGCCAGCAGGATCAGATAGGGAACCAGGTCCCTGAACAGTTTTTCCCCGCTTTTTAGAAGAAGGAATCCGCCGAGAACGCCGCCGAGGATGCTTGCCGGGAGCAGCAGCCACAGGCGGCCTTTCTGACCGCGCAGGTCGTCCCGCTGGGCGAACGTCCCGCCGAAGAAGCCGGGGCACAACGCCACGGTGTTGGTCACGTTGGCCGCCACGGCGGGGATTCCCACTGCCGTGAGCATGGGAAAGGTGATCAGCGTGCCGCCGCCGGCCAGCGCGTTGACGATCCCCGCGGCCAGCGCGGCGAGGGTAATGAGAATGAAATCGAATCCGCTCAGCATTGAACTGGGATCCTTCCGGGATTCAAATTTGGGTCATTCCAGTAATCCTGATTCCGGATGGTTCCATTCTCGTCCGGCGGGGATTCCACCCGGTTCACCCCAGCGGGCTGAAATTCAAGGAACACGTGAAAAACAGGCCGGGGTTTCCTTTCGTTTTCTTCCAACCTGAGCCTCCAGGCGTGTCGAGCAATTGTAGCCGAACTTTCCGACGCAAAACACGTACTCGCGGCCGGTCATTCAAACGGACTTGTATCTTTCGACGATCACGGAGACCTGGGCTTCCAGATCAAGGCCGTCCATTGCTGGGAGGCCTGCGGCATGTCCAACCGTATCTCGTCAACCACCTCGTAATACTTCTCCATCCATTTTACGTGATAGAAGGCACCCTTTTCCTTGACCGTAACGACCAGGTCGAACTTCTGTTTTGCTATGGACTGGTCAATGAACACCCCCTACTTGACGCCATCCGCGACAACTGCATCATAGCCGGCGGGAACCAAAAAGCTTTCATCAAAAGGTTTCACCTGGTAATAAACGATGGTCTGTCCCGTGTCGATCGGGGACATCCCGAGCCGCGCGACCTCGGAGGCCTCGAGCTGTGAATTTAGAACGTTCGAAGAGGAGCGCACATAGGTGAAGAAGCGTTCCCATTCTTTCGAATCCCTTTGTTCCAGCAGCCGCGGGGCGAGCAGGCTCGCCTGCCAGGAAAACAAGGTATAGAGTACGAGCAGCGCAAACAGGAATGAGAAATTCCCTTCCGGCCTGATCCGCATGGTGAACCAGAGCAGGAAGGTCGGAACAAGCAGCTGGTAGGCGTAATTCATGCTGTTGCCCTGATGCCGGCCCAATACGAGAATGAAGGCCATCATAGCAATGGCGAAGAAGAACAAAGGAAAGTCAAATCCGTGGTTGATCAGCGGTTGCTGCCAAGCGAGGGAGAGGCGGGGGAGCAGGAGTGCCGGCGCCTGTGGAGTCACATTTCCCTTCCGCAGGCGTTGAGCCAGATACGCAAGGGGGACAAGCGCCAGGAGGGGTAAGAAACTGCGGAAGAGATTCGATAATTGGGCCCATAGGTGGGAATCGCTCAGCCAGCTCATGGACATGTTGACTATGAGGATGTTGAAAAAGTAGAGAGGGAACAGGGTGCGCACGAGAAGGAAGGAGAGCACGAACAGCAACACGAAAAACAGACCGTACATTACCGCCCGCTTCTTCGAAACGAACAGGAACACATACACGGCAACCACGCCGAAGGAAAGCACATAATAGGCCTTGGTGTAGAAGGCGGTCAAAGCCAGCACTGCGCTCAGGATCAGACTGCCCGTGCTGTAGGACCGCAGATGGGGAATCAGGGCGGCGGCGAGGAAGAGAAACCCACCCATGGCGGAGGAGAACGCGCCGATCCCCGCGTGTCCGATCAGGCCGATCATCACAAACGCGGCGCAGATCAATGCCGCGGAGACGTCCCGGCGGGTTTGGAAAACCGCCGCGGCTGTGATGAGGGCGGCCAGGAGGACGAACGCAAGAGTCACTGACCGATGTACCGCAAGGGAATTCCCGAACCAGGCCGCAAACGGCAGGACCGCGAGGTTGTACCCCAGGCCATAACTGTTAACGGCGAGAGGCTGGTGCTCGAAGGTGTACGGATTCTCCCGGCTCAACAGCAGCCGCGTGACCACCGGGGCTGCTCCTTCGCGAAGCTCGATCTGATAGGGAATTGTGATGGTGACAACGGAAAAAACTGCAGACCAGAGAATGGAGATCAGTGCACCGAGCAGAAGAAGAAAGAAGGACAGCCGGGAAAGGTCGGGCATGGAGATTTTGACCCTGGATTCCGCGGAAGAGCGCATCATAAACACCGCTTATTCGCTCGAGGAAAACAGCTTCTTACGCGCATGAATTGATCTACTCCGGAGCAGCGACGGGGCGAAGCGCCACGATGCGGATTGCGTTGGATCCTGTGGAGGGGATCCCTTGCGAAGTCAATCCGCGCCTCATCCATTCCATTGGGCATAAAAGAATTTCCCTTCACTATTATACTGACGAAATATCGGGACGGGAGAATCGATCAACCGTTTTACCGCAAAGAGCCCAAAGTCCGCGGAGTAAACAAAGGGGATTCTCCCATTTAGGGATTTATTGAAAGAAGCAGTGGGTTGCGAAGGAAAAATATCGGTAAAAATTACGATCTTTCCCTCTTTGTGTACTTCGTGTTTAGACCGCTTCCTTTTGTATTGTGAAGATCCATGATAAGAAATGGATACTCCCTGAAGATTCCGATCCCGGCTTCTTTGATGTTCGTTCGACTATAATGGGTTCATTGGACCGATGGTCATGAACCTGCCGCTTAATAAAATCCTGAAGGGCGATTGTATCCAGGTGTTGAATTCCCTGCCGGAGAAGTCGATCGACCTTGTCTTTGCAGACCCGCCCTATAACCTTCAACTGCAAAATGAATTGCATCGTCCCAACATGACCAAGGTGGATGCCGTGGACGATCACTGGGATCAGTTCGACTCCTTTGCCTCCTACGATGAATTCACCCGCGCGTGGTTGACCGCCTGCAGGCGGGTGTTGAAACCCACAGGCACGATCTGGGCCATCGGTTCGTACCATAACATCTTTCGACTGGGGACGATCATGCAGGATTTGGGTTTCTGGGTGTTGAACGATGTGATTTGGGTCAAGACAAATCCCATGCCCAACTTCCGGGGCGTGCGCTTCACGAACGCCCATGAGACCCTGATTTGGGCGAGCACGGGCAGGGGCGCGAAATACACATTCAATCATCAGGCGATGAAGGGGCTGAACGATGAAAAGCAAATGCGCTCCGATTGGTGGCTGCTGTCCCTGGCGACGGGATCCGAACGGCTCAGGGATGAGAATGGGGACAAGGCGCACTCCACACAAAAGCCCGAGGCCCTGCTGTATCGGGTGATCCTCTCCTCCAGCAATCCCGGCGACGTGGTCCTCGATCCCTTCTTTGGAAGCGGCACGACCGGGGCGGTCGCCGCGCGCCTGCATCGGAATTGGATCGGGATCGAGCGCGAGGACAAGTACATCGCCGCAGCGCAGACCAGGATCGACGCCATACAGCCGGAGAGGTTCGACGCTCAAACGTTCGATGTGCGCAGCAAGGGAAAATCCGCGCCCAGGGTCGAGTTCTCCGTGCTGGTGGAAAATGGATATTTGCAGGCGGGCCAGAGGTTGTTCTTCGCCGGGGACAAATCGCGCTATGCGACGATCAAGCCGGATGCGCGGATTCGCACCGCCGACGGCTTTGAAGGCAGCATACACAAGGCGGGCAGTCATTACATGAACGGCGCGCCGTGCAATGGCTGGGAACACTGGTATTTGAAGGAAAACGGCCATCTGATCAGCTTGAATGGGGTTCGACAGCGGTTTCGCTTGGAGAGGGGGTCTTAGGTGAGCGTACGGATTGATGGCACTGTTACCGGGAAACATAGAGCGTAAATTCGTTTTCGCCTGATGTATTTCCTGATGAATATGTTTCATCATCAAAATAAGTATGCCCATGCCTGGTCTTCACGGAGCATTGAAGGGCATATTCAAAACATGGCCGGTATTTCCCTTTTGGGTGGCAGGAAATGCGGAAGAAAAGGCTCGAGGTTAAGAACCCCAAGTTGAAACCCGTCCCTGAGGTCCCCCATCAAAAAGGGGGACGAGAGTAATGGGGCTGTGGGGCGACAGCGTCGCCCCACAGCCCCTCGGAACAGCCCCTGAAGTTTGGCTCTTTTGAGCAGGGAATTGAAAAGAGAAGTCCTTTGAGTTAGAGTAAGGTTGCGAAACCAGAAATAACCAAAGGACTTCTCATATGAAAGATAGCACAAAACAATCGGGTTTG
>VGNF01000055.1 GCA_016866195.1 Chloroflexota bacterium
GCCGCTCGCCAGCCCGCCGACGAAATCCGCAGCTTCGTAGACGATCACCTCGTGGCCGGCCCGCTTCAGGTCGTAAGCAGCTGCCAGGCCGCCAAACCCCGCGCCGATGACGGCGATCTTCATTTATTCGTCTCGACTTCCATGCGCAGGGAATCGCTCCATTTGATCCCCTCGCGCGTCAAATAGTAGGCTCCCAGCAGGGTGATGGGCAGCCAAAGCGCCACATGCAGCACGAGGGTGTACCCGGCCGCCGTCGCCTGTTCCACGCCGTAGGCGGTGAGCACGGCGATGCCTGGAGCGTCGAAGGTGCCGATGTAACCCGGCGCGGAGGGGATGGTGGTCGCAAGATTGACGATGCCATTCATCAGCATCAGCGCGAAGAACGAGACCGTGAAGTCGAAGGCGTGCATCACGAACCAGTATTTGCCCGTCTCCAGCAGCCAGATGACGACCGAAGTGAGGAACACCATCAGCACGTTGAAGGGGGAACGCAGTGAGGCCAGCCCGTCGAGGAACTTGTTCATGACTCCGATGATCTGCACGTGGACCTGTTTCGGCGTCAGCCGTTCGATCAGCTTCAGCCCGGTCCGGGCAGTGACCTGCGGGAACATGGCCGCCAGCAGAAAGACCAGCAATACGCCGAGGAATACCCCCGTCCCGATGACCGCAACCTGCCGGATGTCCCCCACGAAGCCCGATGAGCCGGTCAGTTGCGCGAGCTCGCCCAGGTTCACAAACACGAAGGCCAGCATCACCACGCCGTCGAAGACGCGCTCGACGATGATGGTGGCCAGCGAAGCCGAGACCGACACGCCCTCTCTTCTTTTTAAAATGACCGCGCGCAGCACCTCACCCGCCCGCGCCGGATAGATGTTGTTGCCCATATAGCCGATGGTCGTGATCGGGAACATGGTTTTGGTGGGGATCTTCTTGATCGGACCGAGCAGGTAATGCCAGCGCCAGGCCCGCACCCACACACCGATGAAGTACACCCCGATACCCGGCAGCAGCCAGAAGTATTCCGCCCCTTGAACTGCACTCCAGAACTCATCCAGTTGTAATCCCCGCAGCGCCAGCCAGATAAAAAGGGCGCTGATCAGCACCCCGGCCCAGAACTGCCATTTTTTCATCGGGGGGATTGTACCATCTTGAAGCGCGAACCTCGCGCTTCGACTACGGACGTTGTCCTCCGCTGCCCAAAGGGCACGCTGTCAGCGCGGGAAGACAGCGAAGCTACTGCTTCTTGCATAAATCTCTAAACGGGATTAAGCCGAAACAAGGCAGGAAATCGTAATTCAGTTTAGATATTAACGCAGCACTCTGTAAATGCACAGTCGGCTATAATATTTTCATGAAAAAATTCTGGCCTCTCACCCGTGATTACCTGCTGATCACACTCGCGAGCGTGATCCAGGCGGTCAGCCTGCGGTTGTTCTTCGTCCCCACGGACCTGGCCTCGGGCGGGGTGAGCGGCATTTCCCAACTCATCAACCATTTCAGCGGCTGGCCGATCGGTCTGATGGTGCTGATCGGGAACATCCCGCTGTTCCTGCTCGGCTGGCGCTTCCTCGGCGGGCGCGCGTTTGCCATGCGCACTGCGACCGCGATCGTCACCTACTCCCTGCTCACCGACCTGTTGTTGAAGATCCCCGTTTTCGTGGAGTTTTCGCAGGTGCTGATCGACGACCTGCGCGGCGATATCTTCCTCAACTCCCTGTACGGCGCGATCGTCAGCGGAATCGGTTACGGGATGGTCTATCGCGCCCGCGGTACGAGCGGCGGTTCGGACATCCTGGCGCGCATCCTCAATCACTGGCGCGGGATACCGATGACCCAGAGTTATCTCATGGTGGATGCGGCAGTGATCCTTTCGGCCGGTTTCGTCTTCGGCTGGAAGCAGGCCTTGTACGCGTTGATCGCCCTGTACGTGAGCGGGATCGTGGCCGAGACCGTGCTGGAGGGAGGCGGCACAGTCCGCACGGCGATGATCGTAACCGGCCAGCCTCAAGCGATATCGGACAGGGTGTTGCAAGACCTCGAGCGCGGCGTGACCTTTCTGGAAGGCACCGGTGCATTCACTGGCGAGTCGCGTCCCGTGTTGTACTGTGTCATCACCCGCTCCGAGGTTGCCACGTTGAAGGCGATCGTGAATGAGATCGACCCCGAAGCCTTTCTGGTGATCGGGGTCGCGCACGAGGCCCTGGGGGAGGGATTCAAGCCGTTAAAGGGAAAGTAGTTTGGTGTATCGAGAGCCTTTCAATATTGTGGGATGGTATACTCTTGTTAAACAACCGGCATGCGAATTATCACCCGTAAACGCCTCAACGAATTTGTCGAGAAGCATCCGGATACAAAATCAGCACTACAGCATTGGTACAAGCAGACACGGGCGGGCGAATTCAAGTCGTTTGTGGAATTGTGGAAAGTTTTTGCGGTGCAGATCAGGTTGGCAAACTGACCGTTTTCAATATAGGCGGCAACAAAGTACGATTGATTGCAGCCATTCATTACAATCGAGGCATTGTTTACATCCGCGCCGTAATGATGCATTCGGAGTATGACGAAGGAAAGTGGAAGGAGTGAATATGCTGGACACCAGGATCGAGAAAGCCACCCCGCATTGGGCTGAGGTTTCCAAGTTTCTATATCTTCCGCACACTGAAAAGGAGTACAAGGAAGCGGTGCGCCTACTCGATAATTTAGTGGACGCAATTGGCGAGGACGAGAATCATCCGCTTGCCTCTTTGATGGAAATATTGGGGGTGCTGATCGAAAAATACGAGGACGAACATGTCCCTGAGGTCACTGAGATCTAATACGGCTCTGCCAGGATATTCATAACCGTCGCCAAGATAATCATCTTGAAGCCTTGCCGGTCATCAGGGTGACGCATCATCCTGAAAATTCGCAGGCATCCTTTACCGAAACTTCACAATTCCTTTTCACCACGCACAATTTGGATTGATATAAGGGAATGGCCTGGCCAGGCATCCTGGGCTGACCAAACCCGAATCCGCCTCTCCACAGATTGTCTAAAGGGGTGGGTTGAATCTGTTTTATCGCAGAGCACACGGAGATCGCAAAGATCTCTTTCGGTCTTTCTCCGCGAGCTTTGCGTTCTCTGCGGTAAATGGCGGCGTGCCCACGAAAATGGACACAGCCTCTCAATTCAGGGAACTCGTCAATGGAGAAGCTGACGATATAATCGAGGACAATGAACAAGGTTCTTGTAATCGACGACGAACCGAGCATCATCAACCTGGTGAGCGCCTACCTCAAGCCGGAAGGATATGAGGTCTACACTGCATCGGACGGTCCCTCGGGCCTGAAGGCCGCACGCGCCTTCAAGCCGGACATGATCGTGCTGGATATCATGCTGCCCGGCCTCGACGGCATCGAGCTGCTCTCCCGCCTGCGGCGCGAATCGGAGGTGTACGTGATCCTGCTCACCGCCCGCACCGAGGAGACCGACAAGATCGTCGGCCTGTCGGTCGGCGCGGATGACTACGTCACCAAGCCGTTCAGCCCGCGCGAACTGGTCGCCCGCATCAAGGCGGCGTTCCGTCGCATGCAGGTTACGGGAACAGGCGGAGGGAAGGAAATCCTTTCGTTCAAGCGGGTGCGGATGGACGGCGCGGCGCGCACCGTCACGGTGGATGAACGGCCGGTCGAGCTGACCGCCCTCGAGTTCGACCTGCTCAAAGCCCTGGCCGAGAATCACGGTCGTGTGCTGACGCGCGAACAACTGCTGGAAAAAGTGTGGGGTGGAAGCTATTACGGGGAAATGCGCGTGGTCGATGTTCATCTGGGGCATGTGCGCCAGAAGCTCGGAGTCGAGAGTCTGATCACCACGGTCCGCGGGGTGGGTTACCGTTTTGAAGACGAACTGCTGTAGCAACGATAACTTGTAAACACAGGGGTGTACGCGGGAGTACTGAATCATGAAATCCATCCGCTCGAAACTGTTGATCTCCTACCTGGTCGTTTTGGCTGTCGGAATGCTGGTCACGCTTGTGGCGCTTTTCTTTTTTGTGCCGTTTGCGTACAACCGTCACATGATGGGGGGAAATCCACAGATGATGCAGCACATGCAGGGACAGGGTTCGCAGCGCGGCCAGGTGGGGTTTTCCGATTTCCGCGCCGGCGTGTTCGAAGCGCTGGGATACGCGGCGCTGGTCGCCTCCCTGGTCGCGGTCTCGCTCGGGATTTACTTCAGCCATCGAATCATCTCCCCCCTGCGCGAGTTGACCCAGGCCAGCCGGCGCATCTCGGACGGCCGTTACGACGAGCGCGTACGAATAGAAGGGCAGGACGAACTGGCCGAGCTTGCCTCGCAATTCAACCAGATGGCAGAGAAGATCGAGCAGACCGAATCCATGCGCCGCCGATTGATCGGAGACGTATCGGGGGAGTTGCGCACGCCGCTGACGGCCATCCGGGGTTCGGTGGAGGGTCTGATCGACGGTGTGCTGCCCGCCTCGGGAGAAACGTTCGGGCAGATTCATCAGGAAGCCGAACGATTGGGACGGCTGGTGGATGATCTGCAGGAAATCAGCCGGGTGGAAGCTCGCGCCTACTCGCTGGACCTCCGCCCGTTGAACGCGGCCGATGTGGTGCAAACCGTGATCAAACGTTTCCAACGTCCATTCGATGAAAAGCGCATCTCCCTGACCGCGAACCCGACCTCAGATCTTCCACGGGTCCAGGCGGATGAGGACCGCCTGATCCAGGTGTTGACCAACCTGACCGCGAATGCCCTGCAATACACCCCTTCAGAAGGTAAAGTGACCGTTTCTGCCCGTAAGGAGGCCGGCTATGTGCGCTTTAGCGTTGAAGATAATGGAACGGGAATCCCCGGCGAGCACCAGGATCACATCTTCGACCGTTTCTATCGAATCGACAAATCCCGTTCGCGCCAGGCGGGCGCCGGCAGCGGCATCGGGCTGACGATCGCGAAGCACCTGGTCGAGGCGCAAGGCGGGCGGATCTGGGTCGAGAGCCCCGGAAGCGGGCATGGAAGCACCTTTCATTTTACGATCCCCGTTGTACGCGGCTGAAGATTACTGGCAGGCCGGGCTTTTACCCGGTCTTGGATTCGGGGTGGATTACTTCCTCTTTGCATACCCGAATTGTTTCAACGCGTTCGGGTCATCGCGCCAATCCTTTTGCACCTTGACGCGCAATTCGAGAAAAACCTTCCGGCCGATCATCTCCTCGATCTCCCGCCGCGCCGCGCTGCCGATCGATTTCAGCATCTTCCCGCCCTCGCCGATCACGATCCCCTTCTGGGATTCGCGCTCGACGTAGAGCGTGGCGGCGATGTAGGCCATTCCGTTCTCGCGCTCCTTGAATTCGTCCACGCGAACGGTCAGGCTGTGCGGCACCTCATCGCGCAATTTGAACAGGCAGGCTTCGCGGACGAGGTCGGCGGCGATCTCGCGCTCGTACAGGTCCGTGACCTGTTCTTCGGGGTAATCTGGCGGGCGCACGGGCAGCCGCTGGATCACTGCTTCGAGCATCTCCCCCAACCCGAGTCGCTTCACAGCGGATATTTTTTTGATTTCGACCGAATCCATCAAGGCTGAATAAGCCTCGACCCGCGCCCTTTCCTCCTCGGGTTTAATTTCGTCGATCTTATTGAGAACCAGGATTTGAGCAGTCTGAGTCGGAAGCTCCTTGATCAAGGCGGAGATGCGCGCGTCGTCCTCCGTCGGTTCAACGGAGGCGTCCACCAGCCACAGGATCAGGTCCACACCGTCGAAGGCCTCCTGTGCTTCCTGGTTGAGGAACTCGCCCAGTTTGTGGCGCGCCTGGTGGATGCCGGGCGTATCCACGAAGACGACCTGCGCATTCTCAAGGGTCAGGATTCCCAGCTGCCTTCTGCGGGTGGTCTGCGGGCGCGGCGACACGGCTGCGACCTTCTGACCGAGCAGTGCATTCAACAAAGTGGATTTGCCGACGTTGGGGCGGCCGATCAGGGCAACGAATCCGGAACGGTGATCGGTCATGCGCCTCTCGGACGGTAATTCACCACGAGCAGGCTGACGGCGATCAGGGCTGTACCACCGATAAGCTGCCAGGAGAGGTGTTCGTCGAGGAAGATCACGCCGAGGATCACGCCGCCGATGGGGAAGAGATAGGTGACCAGCGAGGCGCGGGTCGGGCCGACCTCGTGGATCAGATAGTAGAACATGAGCATGGCTGCGCCGGAGCCGAGCATGCCGAGCCACAGGGCGGCCACCCAGGTGATGGGCAATTGAGGGATGAGGAAGGGTTTTTCCGCGATCGGGCCGACGATCCACATGAAGATCGCCGCCGTAACCAGCGGGAGCGCGCCGCGCGCCATCCCCTCGATGTGCGCAGTAGCTTTACGCGCAAAGACCGCGCTGCCGGCATAAAACAGGGAGGCGAGGACCACGGCCAGTTGCCCGAGGAGGTTGCCGTGCGCGCCGGCCAGCAGGTCTTCGCTGAACAGGACCAGAGTGCCTGCAAAACCGATCAGCAGGCCGGTCACCTTTCGAACCGTCATTTTGTCGTCGTGCAGCCAGTAATGGGCAATGACCAGTGTGAAGAGCGGAACGGTTGCGTTGAGGATCGAGGCCACAGCCGAGTCGATCGTCTGTTCGCCCCAGGAGATGAAGAAGATGGGAATGGCGAGACTGGTCGGGCCGAGGATGGCGAAATTGAGCAGGGTCCTGCGGTCGGTGGGCCATTCTGATTTTTGCTGGACGGCGATCAGGACTGCCGTGATTGCGCCGAACAACATGCGAAAGGCAACCAGGGCCATCGGCCCAATTTCCTGCACGCCGATCTTGATCCACAGGAAGGACGAACTCCAGATCAGGCCGAGAGTGATGAAGACGGTCCAGTGTTTGGGTTTCAAGTATGATCCTATTATAAATTCGTTAAACACAAAGGACACAAAGGGCTCAACGGCCTTTTTATTTTAGGTTCTTCTTGGTGTCCTTTGACCCCTTTGTGTTTGATCGTTTGTCTTTTTAGACAAATAATGCTCACTACCGCACAAGGGTTTATACCACCATTCGTTTGATGCCGTCTTTTAGATGGGGCACGTTGAAATTAATCAAAAAACCAAGGCGATTTCCAGAAAGGCGCAGGTAGGTTAATAGCTGTGCTTCGTATACGGGATTCGTTTTTTCGACAGACTTTAATTCTGCAATCACGCATTTTTCTACAAGCATATCAAGGCGAAGAGCAGACTCAAGCTTTTCACCCTCAAACACGATAGGGAGTTTTACTTCTGTTTCAACAACCGCGCCATTCTTTTCGAGTACATGCTTCATTGCAACTCCATAAACCGACTCAAGCAGTCCAGGTCCAAGAACAGTATGAACTTTGTAGGCGGCATCCAATACGATTTTTCCGACACGCTCAACATCAGGCGATACGGGAGGAAAGACTTTTTTGGGATAGTTGACCATAAAACTTTGTGCTCTTTGAGCCCTTCGTGTTTAATTTTTATATCTTCTTGCACAAATAATACTCGCCGCGTTCGAAACCGCGCTCCAGATAATATTGACGCGTTCCCACAGCCGATATTACCGCAAGCCGAGAAAAACCCCTCTCGCGGGCTGTTATCTCAGCCCTTTCGAGCAGGCGCGTGCCCAACCCGACGTGCTGCGCCGCGCCTGTCTTTTCCGCGCCGACGGCGAGAGATTGTCCGTAGACATGCAGCTCGCGGATCAAAGCCGCATGCTTCAGTTCCGCCAAGCCGGTATCCGGCGAATCCCTGCTCGGCAGCGACAGGCGGACGAAACCAGCCAGCCGGTCATCCGGCGTGACGAAGGAAAGGAAATGCTCCTCCGCCCTGCCCGCCGCATAGACCAGATCCTCGAGGCGCAGCGTCCCGGAGTCGACCACTCCACCGCGCACCTCGCGGCAGCGTACGCACTCGCAGCGTGCGCCGCGGCGTTTCATCTCCGCATGGACGTCCTGCCGCAGGCTGGTGCGGCGGTTGCCCTCCACCACGTTCGTGGAGGGAATGTCGCGGATCACGCGGTTGACCCGGCAGTAGCGCGGGATCGTCGGCTTGAGATCCGCGATCAACTCCACCAGTTCCTGCGTGGTGTACGGTTTGAATTCGCCGCGCTGCCAGTATTCGTACAACTCCGCATTGGCCAGCAGTTGATTCGGATAGATCTTGATCTCATCCGGGCAGAAGTCCCGCCACATGCGCGCAAAGTCCTCACGGTCGCTCTGCGGTGTGGCTCCGAGCAGGTTGGGCATCCAGTGCAGGACGATCTTGAAGCCCGCGGCGCGCAGCAGGGCAGTCGCCTGCCGGGTGCATTCGACGTCGTGTCCGCGTTTATTGATCGTGAGGATATGGTCGTCGAAGCTTTGCGCGCCCATCTGCACCTTGGTCACGCCGAGGCGGCGCAGCCAGCGGATCTCATCGGGAGTGATCTCGTCCGGGCGGGTCTCGATCACCAGTCCCACGTTGCGGTGAGGAGAGGTTTCATTAATCGAATGAGCTTCAATTAAATTCGCAACTTCACCCCCCTCTGTCCCCCCATTTTGCTCGGCAAAATGGGGGGATACAAGGGGGGCCGCATTCATCGCCTCGAAGCAGCGCCGGACAAACCATTCCTGATAGTCGCGCTTGTAGGAGGACCATGTCCCGCCCAGGATCAACAGCTCGACCTTGTCGGTGGGGTGACCGAGGTTGGCCAGGGCGCGCAAGCGCGCCTCGACCTGGGTGTATGGGTCGAAGTCGTGTTCGAGCGCGCGCATCGCGCCGGGCTCATCGGGCAGGTAGCTCTTTGGCATGCGCACATCGGTGGGACAAAAGATGCACTTGCCGGGGCAAGGATATGGTTTGGTGAGCACGGTGACCGTGGTCACGCCGGAGAGCGTGCGTACTGGCTTCATGCGGATGCGTTCGAGCAGGGCGGGTTCCGGCGCGATCCGGCCTGTCTCCACCATCTGATGATAGGCGGTCACCAGCGCGGCCTTGGTGAGATATCCGCCTGCCTCCAATGGATGATGGCGCAGGGCATCCATCACCTCGCGCCCGGTGCGAATTTCATTTAATACATGATGCGCGAGGGCCATCTTGGTTGGAGTGAGCAGGTTGGACTGCCTCCAGCGCTTTTGTCGTTCTGTGAGGGACATGGCTGCTGTCATTCCACCCGGCTGACGTCGGTGTGGAACTCGCCTTTCACTTCACTGAGTTCCCTTCTGCGGAACATGTCGGTATGCAGGCCGCATTCGGTCTTGCCGCGCCCGGCCCAGCGGCCGGCCCGCTCATCCTGGTCCAGGCCGATGGGAATCGTACAGGGGGCACAGCCCACGCTGCGGTATCCCTTCTCGAACAGGGGATGGGACGGCAGGTGGTGTTCCTCTGCATACCGCTTGACGTCGGCGCGGGTCCAGTTCAACAGGGGGTTGATCTTCAGCAGCCCGCCCTCCTGAGGTTCGAGGATGCCGGCGCGGGCGCGTTCCGCCGTCTGATCGCGGCGGATGCCGCTGATCCAGGCTTTGATATCCTTTAAGGCCTTCTGCATGGGCTGGACCTTGTGCAGGTAGCAGCACAGGTTCGGATCATCCAGCGGCAGGCTGCGCGTATGCTGGCGGACGAATATATCCCAGCGCGCTTCGCGATACAGGTCGATCACGTTGATCTTCCATTCCGAGGCGATTCGCTCGCGAAAGATCAGAGTTTCCCAGAAGTGATAGCCGGTGTCGAGGAAGAAGACCGGCATGCCGCGCTTGATCTGGGTCACCATGTGCAGCAGCGGCATGGACTGCGTTTGAAACGACGAACTCAAGGCGATCTCAGGCCAGAACTGGTCCACCGCCCAGCGAATGATCTCCTGCGGCGTCTTCGATTCGAATGCATTCGAGAGTCTCTCGATTTCCTGTGCCGATACCATGCGGGGATTATACCGTTATAAAATAATCGAAGGGCACCTAACAGGATGCTCGAATATATCTTACCGCTGAGATCGCGGAGTTGGCAGAGAAGAGCAAAGGATATCTCAGCGTTCTTCGCGAAGCACACCCGAAAGGGTGCAGCACGCTTTGCGGTAAGAAGATCGACACCCATCCCTTTAGCCACTCGCATCGAAGGGTAAAGTACCCGAAGGGTAAAGTACCCGAAGGGTATAATGCCGGTGTGAATCCTGCAACCGCGGCGAAATTGCTGGCGATCAATCGCGATTTCTACGATCGTTTGGGCGAATCCTTTTCCACCACGCGGCAGCGACTCCAGCCCGGCGTGATGAAGATCATGAAGACTTTGAGGGGGTCCGAATCTGTATTGGACCTTGGGTGTGGAAACGGAAAATTTCTTTTGACGCTTTCAATTAGCGGCCATCGCGGTCCGCTCCTGGGCGTGGACTACAGCCTGTCCTTGTTGGGGGAGGCACAGGGACGATCTCACAATACATCCATGGAATTCCGGGAGATGGATTTGACGCGACTGTCAGATCATCTTGAAGAATTCGTTAGCCCTGTTTCACCCGCCGGCGGTTGGGATGTGATCACCTTGTTCGCAGTCTTGCATCACATCCCCTCGAGCGGCCTGCGAAGGTCCATGCTGCAGGCTATTCGCCGGCTGATCAAGGAGGATGGCAGGGTTATCCTCTCGAACTGGCAGTTCCTGCACAGCGCCCGGCTTTTGTCGCGCATCCAGCCGTGGGAGCGGGCCGGCCTTTCGGATTCAGAGGTAGATGAAGGGGATTATCTGTTGGATTGGCGCAGCGGCGGAAAGGGACTGCGCTACGTCCATCATTTTTCGGCGGAGGAACTCTCCGGCCTGGCGGCGGGGGCCGGGATGCGCGTGAGCGAGTCCTTCCTCTCGGATGGAGAAAATGGAAGGCTCGGGTTGTATCAGGTCTGGGTTCCTGCCTGAGGATCAAACAAGCACGTTCTGGGGGCTGACCACATACTGCCACCAGTTGTTGTGGATGCCGTTGCGGCGGCCGGCCACGCGCGGGAAGTGATTGAACCACCAGGTGTGGTGTTTGCGGATGTCTCCGCCGCCCCATTCGGAGGCGTCCACCGTACGGAAATCCCCCTTGAAATTCGGGAAGTTCACGAGCCAGTCATGACATTCGCTCCGCACGGGCGAGGAATTATCCCAATCGTAATCCCGCTGGCTATTGGGCGCGAAGTGAATGTTCCCGCAGGCGGCTTTGCCCGGGGCGATCTTTTCGTAGCGGATGAAGCGCTGCCATAGGGGCGCCTCACCGCTCAACCGGCTGAAGGTCTTGTCCATGATCGACTCGGCGCGATGACCGTAGGCCTCGAGCATTTCACCGATGTAGCGTTCGTAGGAAAAGCCCATCACCACAAAGCGCCGCCTGCTGGATTCCGTGCCTTTCAGCGGCGGGGCATTGCACCAGAATGCGCCCGGCCCGCCCATCGTGGATTCGTAAAAGCCGGCGTACGGGAAGGCGAAGATCCACACTTCGTCGATCTCGTGATTCGCCACGCGCTTGAGCACATTGTATTTCTTGAAGATGGCGTTGTAATCCGCCTCCTGCGGCAGATGCGGAGAGGAGGTCCCCCGCAGCAGGTCCATGTAGGCTTGCGGTGTGTAGCGGAAACCGTCGGTCTTGACCGGGAACTCGTCCACCTCCACGCGGTCGACGATCTGATATCGCGCCAGCCCGTTGCTGACCAGGATCAGGTCCGCCATGAAACCGGTCAGCAGGTCCGACGTACGATACCAGTTCATGCTCTTCGAGAGCCGCGTTCCGTCGGAGGCGTCCATCACCGGATCGTATATGATGAGCAGCACCCTGCTCTGCGTGATTTGCGCCGGCTCCTTTTCACTATCCACGGGATAGCGCGCCACCAGCCGCTGGAAGAGTTCGCTGAGATTATTAAACAGATTGTTCATGTCGCCTCCAAGCTGTCCGGGAAACGCTTACGGTATTGCGGCGAGGTAGACCTGCCCATTCACGGCGAGGTACATCACGTAATTGGGGCCGACCGTCACCGCGCCGACCGGCCCGGGCGGGATCGGGTTGCCGGAACCGGTGGTGGGGCGGAACTGGTTTTCCAGGTCCAGTGTACGCGGGGCAAAGCGCATCACGCCCTGCGAGTCGGCATCCAGCAGGAGGATGGATTGATCCGGCGGCGCGGCGAACAGCATCTGCGTGAAGTGCGCCGTCCCGAACAGGTCGACATCCTGGTAGGCCGCGAACGGGTTGACCAGCGGGGTCGGGTCCTGGCAGCGCGTTGGCACGGACTCGAGGCGGCTGTAGGAGCAGGTGGAAAGATGACCGTCGGCGTGCAGCAGGTACAGGTCGTCGCCGGATACGACCAGATCGATCACGTCCTGCTTCTCGGGGGTCTGACCGCCGAAGAAGAAGTATGGCTGGTCGATGAAGGTGCCATCCCGGCCGTTGTAGACCCAGACCGCGCGCGCAGGCGCGTCCAGCACGTACAGGTTGCCGGCATCGAGCACGAAGGCGGTCACGCGCCCCCAGTTGGTGTCCGGCACGGGCAGGGGGATGGCCTGAGCCACCTGACCCGGAGCGCAATACAGCAGGTTGCCGCCAGCGTCCACGCCGAGCAATGTCGCGTTGATCGAGTTCAACGTCGGCATGGCGAGGATATCCACCAGCGGTCCCACCGTATAACTGCCGTATACGCCTGGACGGCAATTGAAGGCGGTGTCGAGTTGAAAGCCGCGGCCGCTGGTGAGCTGCGCCCGCAGCACCTCCCCCTTGGCGGCGTTCAACAGGAACAAATCCGTTTCGCTGGCAGCCATGCGGCTGACCTCGATGCCGAGATTGCTGCTGAAGGCCGGCTGAAATTGCAGGCGCGTAATCCCCAGGAGCGCGTCCAGATTCGATTCGGCCTCCTGACGCAGGGTGATCGTCTCGGAGGTCTCACGATGGGATTCGGCGATGTCGACGTTGAGCAGCACATTTTCCCAGGTCTTGCGCTGTTCCACCGGCTCGGTCATGGTGACGGCCTGCGCGCGCAGTTCCTGTGCCTGGCGCAGGTAGGTCTCGTATTGCAGGCTTCGTCCGTAGCGCAGGTATACCACGCTGGCGATGGTCACCACGATCAGCGGCACCAGCACGGCGAGGAAGGCCATCATCGTGTTCGAGGGAGCCAGCGGTTCGCCGGTCTCGCTGTTGGGCAGCAGGCGCGGCAGGAAGTTCCTCAAACGCTCTCCAAGCGCATTGCTCAAGCGGCGGGAGGCCTGAATGCCGCCTGGGGGCGTCTTTGCGACGCGGCGCGCCTGCCGGGAGGGTTCACGCGCGGGTTTGGGTTCCGACGTTATTGCTTCGGGACTTTTTTCCGGCGGAACGGGAGGAGTCTCCGTGATGAAGGGTGGAGTGGATGCGTTGGCGCGCGGGATCGAGGCGGGGAATTCCCTTGAACCTGCCGGGCGCGACAGATCCACCGCGGGGCTGTATGAGGCAGCCTGAGGCTGCGATGGAATGGCATACGCTGAGGGTTGGACGAGGTGCGCGGGAGCAGCAGTGCTCTCCGGTTTTTGAGGACGGCTTGCAGCCGCGGGTGGAGGGGCGGCTTCCGGTGGAATTTCCTCCCTGGGCTCGTCGGTTCCGTTCAACAACTTGACCGAACCGCTGCCTTCCGTGGGCTGAACCAGGACCGCGTTCAGGTCATCCGACGACTGCAGGATCAGTTTGCGGCGCAAGGCGTTCATCGAGGTGGGCGTGGGATCGGACAGCGCGCCTTCCCAGCCTCGCGGTATTTTGCCGCAGAACAGCAGGCATTCGCCCGGGTTCAACGTCACCTGGGCGTAATGGATCGGCGCGGCCTGACTCATGCCAAGCCCTTTGCCTGAGACATGCGGCTCGAAGATGTGCCGCGGTTCGCCCGGCCCGAAGCGATAGATGTGCATCGGACCGCTCATCAGCAGGGTGCATTGCGCATCGCGCACGGCCGCGAGCGTAAGCCAGCCCGTGGCATATTGGCCGCGGCTGCTGGTGGTCATGTTACGGTCGAGCAGAGTCTTGTTGACGAATTCACCGGCGGCGCGCAGGGCACTGGTGATCGATCCGCCGGTGGAATAAAAGGTCTTCGCCGCGTCCTCCGCGATCTGCGCGTATTCGGTGGTGGTGAAGGTTGAATTGCCGGCCAGCAGCAGGTAGGCCAGCAGGCGGTCCTGTTCGCGGCCGCGCGCCGCGCTGCGCGGCGGTGTGAGGGCAAGCAAGCCCGGCATGCTCGGCGATTCCTGACCCTGGATTCGGTAAAGCGGCAGGAGGGTGAGATCGAAAGCCATGTAAAAAGGGACCCAAAATCCGCTTCATTATACTGGTAAAATCCGGCCGCCCATGCAGTATGAACTTCACAGCGAGTTTATTGAAATCGATCCGCAATCCTGGAACGGATTGTTAAAGGAATCCGCGGTCGATTCACCGTTCCTGCGGCACGAATATCAGCGTGCCTGGTGGGAACATCGCGGCGGTCGTGAATGGCCGGCGGCGCGATCGATGCTGATCTCGGCGCGCGAAGCGGATCGGTTGATCGGCATCGCTCCGCTGTTCCTCGCAGAGCATGAGGGTCAGCGCGCATTGATGTTGAACGGCAGCATCGAGATTTCGGATTACCTGGACCTGATCGCACGGCCGCAGGATCACGCGCGCTTCGCTAACGGACTGCTGGATTTCCTCGCCTCGCGCCCGCCCGCGGACTGGTCCGTGCTGGATTGGTACAACCTCCCCGATTCATCGCCCACGCTCACGGCGCTCAAGGCTGAAGCGGCGAACCGCGGCTGGGCTCATCAGGAGGAGATCTACCGTCCCACACCGCGCATCCCCCTGAACGGCACCTTCGAGGAATATCTCGCACGGTTGGAGAAAAAACAGCGACATGAGATCCGCCGCAAGCTGCGCCGTGCCGAGGAAAGCGGCCGCGGGGTGCGCTGGTTCATTTCGGGCATGCAGGATCCCGAGGCGGAGATCGACGCCTTTCTGCTATTGATGGAGCACGACCCGAACAAGGCAAAATTCCTGCACGAGCCCATGCGGGCGCAGATGCGCGCGATCATGCGCGCCGCGCACGCGGGCGGCTGGTTGTGGCTGGCTTTCCTCGAGGTGGATGGGCAGCGCGCAGCGGCGGCGCTCAACTTCGACTACGGCGGCAGGATGTGGGGATACAACGCCGGCGTGAACCGCGCCTACATGGACCTTTCCCCCGGCTGGGTGCTGCTCGGCCACGTCCTGCAGTGGTGCTGTGAGAACGGGCGCACGGAATTCGATTTCATGCGCGGCGACGAGGAATACAAATATCGTTTCGGAGGGGTGAACGGGTATGTGATGCGGGTGAAAATCTCACGACCTTAGGCTGTAAATATGACTACGACCTCGCGTTACGATATCCTCTTTCAGCCGCTGCGCATCGGGCCGGTCACTGCGCCCAACCGCTTCTACCAGGTGCCGCACTGCAACGGTTTCGGTCACCGCCTGCCGCGCGGCATGGCGGCCATGCGCGGGATGAAAGCCGAGGGCGGCTGGGGCGTGGTGTGCGCCGAGGAGACCGAAATCCATTACACCAGCGACCTCTCGCCGTTCTTCGAAGGGCGCCTGTGGAGCGATGAGGACATCCCGGCCTGGGAGTTGATGACCGAGGCCGTGCACAAGCACGGCGCGCTGGCCGGAATCGAACTGACTTACAACAGCCATGACGCCTCCAATTACTATTCACGCGCGGCGGCCTTCGGTCCGGGCTCGATGGGCATCACCGGCGGCAGCGGAATCGAACCCGGCCAGACGCGCGCCGCGACGAAGGAGGATCTCAAACAGGTGCGCCGATGGCACCGCGCGGCGGCGATCCGCGCGAAGAGAGCCGGCTTCGATATCGTCTATTGCTACGCGGCGCACAACATGACGCTCGCCTTTCATCTGTTGTCGAAGGACAACGACCGCAGCGATGAGTACGGCGGATCGCTGCAAAACCGCGTGCGCTTCCTGCGTGAATTAATTGAAGACACCAAGGAGGCGGTGGGCGATACCTGCGCCGTGGCGGTGCGCTTCGCGGTGGACGAACTGCTGGGCGCCGACGGCATGCAGCATGACGGCGAGGCGCGCGAGATCGTCTCCATGCTCGCGGAACTGCCGGACCTGTGGGATGTGAACCTGAGCGCCTGGAAGAACGACTCGGCCACCTCGCGCTTCGAAAAGGAAGGCTATCAGGAAAAATACATCTCCTTCGTCAAGGGGCTCACCACCAAACCGGTGGTCGGCGTCGGGCGGTACACCTCGCCGGACTCGATGGTCTCAGCCATCGAACGCGGGGTGATGGACCTGATCGGCGCGGCGCGCCCGAGCATCGCCGACCCGTTCCTGCCGAACAAGATCCGCGAGGGACGGATCGAAGACATTCGCGAGTGCATCGGCTGCAACATATGCGTCACGGGCGATACGCGCTTCGTCCCGATCCGCTGCACGCAGAACCCGGCCATGGGCGAGGA
>VGNF01000056.1 GCA_016866195.1 Chloroflexota bacterium
CCCCACTCCTGGCCACCCGTTGCGGACCATGACATCCATGCGATTCAAGGCGGCAGCATGCAGGCGTACCCGTACCTGACCGGGTTCAGGTGTGGGATCCGGGAATTCTGTATATTCGAGCACTTCGGAGTTGCCGTGGCGGTGAAAGAGAACGGTTTTCATTGATAGATCGTCCTTCTTACGGGCATCCATAACCAAAGACAGAGGAGCATGCCAACGACATAACATGCAAGGCCGAGAGGGACATCCCAGGGAATATAACGGAAACGATACTCATGTGTACCGCGTGGAGCGTAAACTGCCAGGCGATCCGTACCTATCAGATCGGTTGATCTTCCATCGATCCATGCATTCCATCCACCGAACATATTCTCCTGGACGATCAGGATTCCTTTGTTTTCCGTAGAACAGGTTACAGCGATCTCACCCCCGGATCCACTCACAACGCATGGTACGACATCCTTTTCCGTTTTCACCTGGGCGTATGCGGCGGTTTCATTCTTTTGGATCCGGATCTCGGATATATCCTCGATGAGCAGGGAATCGTAATTGATTGGCAATTTTCGTTCAGCAACGATGAATGCCTCTGGAGGGGTTCGGTCTTTCCAGTCCCACGTCAGGATGCCCGGGGATAATTTCATGCCCATGGCGATTGCCGGCTCGACATAAATATGCTCTCCAAAGGGGGGATTAACCCATTGAAGATCCGATGTCTTCAATTTCTCCAGCAGGAGAAACAACTCGTCGCGAAGATAAAGGGTTTTCGTCCAATTCATAGTGAAGATCATGCATGATTGCAGGCTGTACAGGATTGGAAAGAATAGCAACCACTTGATTAGGGGCATGCTTCTCTGAATTATCCCTGGAAACAGGGTCGCGAGACTTTGCCATCCTGCAGTCATCAGATGATCGAGACCATATGCAGAAATTCCAAGGATCATCGGAATGGCCAAGCCGGCAATCTGGGCAGGATGCCTGATGCCTGCGATCTGCGGCCAGGTTTCTGAGAGAAATTTGAACGGAAAACCGCTCCCCTGAAGAAAGGCGCAGCCGGCTCCGGCCAGCATGAATAGGAAAATCCTTCGATTTGACCTCGGCAGGTGGTACAAGGCATAAAGGAACAATACCATCGGCACCCATCCGATATACAGGGTGTACAAGTATGGATATGGAAATTTCGACATAATCCCCGAGTAGTAATACCAGGGATCATCGATGACCAGATTGAGCACCGCATACGAGAGGGGTTGTGTAGATTCGAAGGAGGGATCCTGCCATTTTGTGATTTGCGGGCTGTAGTGCAGGAACGGTATCAGAAAAGGTCCTGAAAGCAACAAGGCGATCAAAGCCGCGAGCAGAAGCTGTTTCGGGTGAATCCTGTTCCAGAAGAAGATCGCATAGAACGGAAGGATCCCGATCAAACCGATCTGGATATATCCCTGACCGGAGAGGATCGCAGATGCCGCGAATATCCCTGCGAGAACGGCATTCCTTGACGTGGGCTTGATCGCGAACCGGACAAGGGCGGCAAACATTAGACTGGCGGCAGCTGTGGAAAGAACTACACCATACACCCCAAGGTCCATGCGGCCGGTCAGGTGCCCGCCCGCAATGGCAATGCCAGCACTCCAAATTCTGGATGGCCAACCCAGGCCTACTTCGCGCCCGATCCACCATTGGGCGACTCCCGCCATCAACAAAGATAAGACGAGGGTAATTTTCACCCCGTTAATTACACCAAAAACCAATGTGCCCAGGATGACCAACGGATGGAGCATGCTTCCTTGCACATCAGCGAAGGCCGGGTAGCCTCCGCGTTGGGAACCGTTCCATACCGCGCACCAACCGCATTTTGCAAATTGAGTCCAGAGATGGTTCGATGCAATCGCCGATCCGAATTCCCGCCCCGCCGGCACCCGCAGAGGATTTAGATCCAGATATTCGCGGCCGATCCAGGCAGCCCACAGTGCGAGGAGAATCAATTCAAAGAGGATAGGAAGGTGAATCCGCTTCGAGACTCTGACGAGGGGCGATTCGGCGGGCGCCTGTAAAGGTGGCTCAACGATGACTGTTCGGGCGATCCGCATTCGATCCTTGTTCTCGAAACTTCCTGCCGACTAAAGCCTGAGGTTGGACGCTCTTCAGCGGTGGATGGGAAAAAGGCGACCCGGGATTGCGCCAAGGACAAATGGAACGATGTACCGCAGGTCTTGAATCATGCAGGATGATTTGGTGGAATGGGCTATTTAATCCCGAGCTCCGATCTGGAAATGACGAGCCGTTGAATCTCGCTTGTACCTTCATAGATCTCCGTGATTTTTGCGTCCCGGAAGAAACGCTCGAGCGGGAGCTCCCTGCTATATCCCATGCCGGCGTGGATCTGCACTGCCTGATGCGTGACGAACATGGCAGTTTCGGACGAGAAGAGCTTGGCCATGGAAGCTTCGAGCGTGTAACGCGCGCCGGTCTGCTTTGACTTTTCCTTTGTCATGGCAGCGTTATAGGTCAACAACCTGGCTGCTTCGATGCGGGTCTTCATATCCGCAAATTTGAACCCGGTTCCCTGAAAGGATCCGATCGTCTGCCCGAAGGCCTCGCGTTGCGAGGCGTACAGACGGGCAGCGTCATAGGCGCCTTCGGCGATCCCCAGGGCTTGAGTGGCGATTCCGATCCGGCCTGCATCCAACACGGTCATGGCGATCTTGAATCCCTCACCTTCCTCTCCCAGGCGGTTTGAGGCGGGTATGCGGCAATTTTCAAAGATGATCTCGCTCGTGGCAGAAGCCCGAATGCCCAGCTTCGGCTCCTTTTTTCCGCGAATTAATCCCTTAGCATTTCCCTCGACCACGAAGGCAGATACTCCCTTCTGTTTCATTGCCGGATCGGTCATCATGAATACCACGAAATTATCTGCCACCGGCCCGCTGGTGACCCAGGATTTTCTTCCGTTGAGAATGTACTCTTCGCCGTCTCGTATCGCCAGGCACTTCATTCCTCCGGCATCCGAACCGCTTTGCGGTTCGGTGAGGGCGTAAGCACCAATGGATTTGCCGGACGCGACCGGCGTGATGAATTTCCGCTTCTGGTCGTCCGTACCGAATTTCAGGATTCCATGAATGTACAGGGAATTGTTGACCGACATGATCGTTCCATGGGCTGCGTCCACCTTGCAGATTTCCTCCAAGGCCAGGACGTAGGAGAGGCAGTCCATCCCCGCACCTCCATACTCCTCCGGAACTTCGATCCCCATGAATCCCAATTCCCCCATTTTCTTAACCGTTTTCGAGGGAAATTCACCGCTTTCATCGAATTCAGCTGCGATCGGGGCAACCTCCTTTTGCGCGAAATCCCGGGCGGCTTCCCGGATCATCTTGTGCTCGTTCGATAGTGGGTAGATCGCAAGGTCAGACATTGAATTTTCTCCATGTTGATCCGAGCGGATTATAACGCCAGGGTGAGGGACTTCAAGCTGGCCCAATCGGAAACTGGGAGTTGACTTGTGCGGATCATGCCTTCATAATTGTGGAAATTTTACCCCGTATCCGGCCGCTGAATTTGGGGTTTAATTGTCATCCGAGGAGAGGAGGTGCGCCGCACGTCTGTTCTTAAAAATCACGAATCCCAGATCAACCAATATTTACCAAAAGGAGAGAGAAATGAATTCCAAGTGGGTGACTGTACTAGGTCTTGTGGTGGTGTTGGGTATGGCTGTTTCTGCGTGCGGTGGCGCAGGCGGGGGTGAGGCAACGGGGGGACCTCTACAATCCGTGGGAGACGGCGAAGGCGCCTTGTCCATTGTAGCCTGGGCTGGCTACATCGAACGCGGTGAGACCGATCCGGCGTACGATTGGGTGACACAATTCGAGACGGAAACCTCCTGTAAAGTGAGTGTCAAGACAGCCGCCACCTCCGATGAAATGGTTGCATTGATGAACGAGGGCGGCTTCGACCTGGTGACCGCCTCCGGCGACGCCTCCAATCGTCTGATCTCCGGCGGAAGGGTGCAGGAGGTCAACATCGACCTGATCCCGAGCTATAGCGTCATCGATTCCCGCCTGCAAAATGCCCCCTGGCATACCGTGGATACGGACGGCGACGGAACTGCCGAACATTATGGGGTGCCTTACTCCTCCGGCCAGAACATCCTCATGTACAACACGGATGTATTCGGCGACCAGCCTCCGACAAGTTGGAATGTGGTGTTCGAGGAAACGACCTTGCCGGATGGCGAGTCCAACAAAGGGCGCATTCAAGCCTACGATGGACCGATCTACGTGGCGGATGCCGCGCTGTATTTGAAGAGTGAAAATCCGGAGCTCGGCATCAAGGATCCGTATGCGCTGACTCGTGATCAGTTTAACGCGGCGATCGAATTGCTGCGCCAGCAGCGAACATTGATCAATCGCTACTGGCATGACGCCTTCATTCAAATGGATGATTTCACCAATGAAGGCGTGGCTGCCTCGGGGTCCTGGCCGTTCCAGGCAAATCTGCTGAAGTTTGGCGGCGCTCCGATTGAGAAAGTGGTTCCCAAAGAAGGTGCGACCGGCTGGGCGGATACCACCATGCTGCATGTGGACGCGGCTCATCCAAACTGCGCATACAAGTGGATGGAATGGTCGCTTAACCCGAAGGTGCAGGGTGACCTGGCTGCCTGGTTCCAGAACATCCCCGTCCGCCTGGATGCCTGTGAAGGCAACGAGCTGCTCGGACCGGATGGCTGTGTCAACAATGGGTTGAATGATTTCGACAAGATTCAATGGTGGCGAACCCCCACGACCGATTGCGGTGATGGGAAGCTGGAATGTGTTCCCTATCACGAATGGGTCACGAATTACGTCGCCGTGATCGGCGGACGATAGCCCGCTGAATTGTACTTTCGGCGCCGGATGAATACGCTTTTATCCGGCGCCGGAGTCCATTCAGGCAATTGCGAAATCATGACCAATATAACCGCTCCTGCACTCCAATTCGATCAGGTGAGCAAGTATTTTGGGGAGGTTCGCGCCGTTGACCAGGCTGACCTGGATATCCGGGATGGCGAATTCTTCTCTATGCTCGGTCCATCGGGATCGGGAAAAACGACCTGTCTGCGCATGATCGCCGGATTCGAGCGACCGACTTCAGGTCGGATCCTGCTCCATGGACAGGATGTCTCTTCTCTTCCACCTTACGAACGGAATGTGAACACTGTATTTCAGGATTATGCCTTGTTCCCTCATATGAACGTGGAGGAAAACATCGCCTATGGACTGATGGTCAAGCAGGTTCCCAAAGCAGAACGATTGAAGCGAGTGGAGGAAATGCTCGAACTTGTGCGACTTGCTGGCTTCGCGAAGCGCAAGCCCTCCCAGCTTTCAGGGGGACAACGGCAACGCGTCGCTCTTGCACGCGCCTTGATCAACCATCCGAAGGTCCTTCTCCTGGACGAACCGCTCGGAGCGCTGGATCTAAAATTACGACAGCAAATGCAGGTGGAATTGAAGGCACTGCAACAGCGTGTGGGCATCACCTTCATCTTCGTCACGCATGACCAGGAGGAAGCCCTGACGATGAGCGACCGGATCGCACTCTTTAATCTCGGACGTATTGAGCAGACGGGGACACCGGCGGAGATTTATGAACATCCCGCGACTTCCTTTGTCGCCGGGTTTGTGGGCACCTCCAATCTCGTGACAGGCGACGTTGCGAAGCGGATTACCGGGCAGGAGATCATCTTTTCCATACGCCCCGAGAAGATTCATCTGGCCGATTTGGAGGCCGGAGTTCCGCAGGATAGCCACTCCGTGGATGGAGTGGTGAGAGACGTCGTGTACCTTGGTCTCTATACCCGCTATCTTGTGGAGCTGGAAGGCGGCGGGGATCTGGTGGTGGTCGAACAAAACCTCAAGACCACCTCCATGGATGTGCTGAAGGTCAAAGGCAAGAAGGTCCGCCTGCATTGGAAGAAGGAGCACGTCCGCGAAGTGGGGAATTGACATGCTTCAACGCGTATCCACCTTTTTGTATTTACGCCCACGCATGGTACTATGGTTGATGCTGGGCCCCCCTCTGGCGTACATGTTTGTAGTGTACCTGGGTTCCCTGATCAATCTGCTCGTTTACAGTTTCTTTTATCTCGAGGAATTTACCGGTCTTGTGGTACGTGAATTTTCACTACGGACCTACCTCGAGAGCGTCAATATCGCCAACCGCGAGATCATCCTGCGGACCTCGACCATGGCAGCCGCAGTGACTCTGGCTGATGCTCTCATCGCTTTTCCGCTCGCGTACTACATTGCGAAGTTCGCCTCGCCACGGTTGAAAACCTGGCTGATCATCTCGGTCACAATTCCGTTATGGTCCAGTTATCTGGTCCGCGTCTATGCCTGGAAATTGATCCTTGCCAAAGAAGGTATCTTATCCTGGTTTGTTGACCTGCTGCATCTATCCCCCCTCCTGGATTGGTTGTTGAGGCTCCCGGGGATTGGCGGCTCCTCGCTTTCCCTTTCACCCCTGGGTATGTTCGTGGTATTTACGTACATCTGGCTGCCCTATATGATCATACCGATTCAAACTGCCCTGGAACGAGTTCCAGCCTCGTTGATTGAAGCTTCAAGTGACCTTGGAGCCCACCCGGGGCAGACCTTTCGTACCGTGATCCTGCCTCTGGCTTTTCCGGGGGTGGTGGCAGGGTCGATCTTTACCTTTTCGCTTACCCTGGGGGATTTCATCGTTCCCTTGAGTCTCGGCAATTCCAAATTTTTCATTGGGCAGGCGGTATATTCCTATCAGGGAACGGGCGGGAATATCCCTCTTGCGGCTGCGATGACCATGGGACCTGTGGTGATCATGATCCTTTATTTATTAATTGCCAAAAGATTAGGAGCGTTCGATGCGCTCTAACTCCGCACCTGGTTCATCTGCATCCTTGGGGGTGAAGCTTGGTGCGCTGGGAGCGTTTCTGTTTCTTAATGTGCCGATCTTGATTATTTTTCTTTATACTTTGACGCCGGATGAAACTACCTACACCTTTCCTCTGCCGGGCATCACTTTCAAGTGGTTCGGTGTTGCAGTCCAGCGAGCGGATTTATGGCGTGCGTTAATCCTCTCGATCCAGGTGGCTAGTGTGGCGACAGCCGTCGCGTTGATTCTTGGTACCCTTGCGGCAGCTGCGGTGTATCGCAGCAGTTTCTTCGGCAGGGAAGCTGTTTCCTTTTTGTTGGTCCTGCCCATCGCGCTGCCAGGCATCGTCACCGGAATCGCACTGCGATCGGCTTTGGGGACCTTTGATTTCCCCTTTTCTTTCTGGACGATCGTCATCGGCCATGCCACGTTCTGTGTGGTGGTTGTGTACAACAATATCCTGGCTCGCTTCCGCCGCATGCAAGGATCCCAGATCGAAGCTTCGATGGATTTGGGGGCGAATTCCTTCCAAACCTTTCGGTTTGTAGTGCTTCCGAACATCGCCACTGCTTTGTTTGCTGGGGGTATGTTGGCGTTTGCCTTATCCTTCGATGAAGTCATCGTGACGACCTTCACTGCCGGGCAGCAATCGACCCTGCCAATATGGATTTTCAGCCAACTGGTGCGCCCGCGCGACCGACCGGTGACCAACGTGGTTGCCACGATCGTTATACTCATCACATTCTTCCCGATCTTCTTCGCCCAAAAACTTACTGCCGGAACGTCCGACACGCAAGGCGAAACCAAATAGTCCACATTTGAACCGAAGCAAGACGGTCCTTCGATTGAGGATCGGGAGAAAGCGGTCTCAAATTACGAATTTTCGATATCCAAAATCCGGGGATCTCATCCTTGCACGAAGGCCAGCCTTGCACATCAAATGCTCAAGGTTTCTTTTGTTGTAAGAGTTTACCTGCTGGCGCTGGTTGCCCGGCTAATTCCCATGCTGATGCTTGCAGATCTGGGCATCGGCCTGGATGACATGTTCCAATACGATATGCTGGCTCGCAGCCTGGCGCAGGGAAATGGATTTCGATGGTACGCCCGGGAGGATCTGAAGACGCTTGAGCCTTATATCGATTTCGACCTGGCCTCTGCAGAGAATTACGATCCAACCATCGGCGTATCCACCTCTTTTCGGGCTCCCCTTTACCCGCTCTTCCTTTCGGTCGTCTATTTCTTTTCTGGTTTGGGAACCACGCGGTTCTTATGGGCACGAATCGTCCAGGCTGCACTGCTTGGAGCCCCCTTGGCACCACTCACCTATAAAGTTGCTCCGCTTCTGTTCGCTGGTTCTGAAAAAAGGTCACGGGCTGCTGCTTATGTTGTCGCATTTTACCCGTTGCTGCTGCTCTACCCCCTGGGTTTGGGAACGGAGAACCTATTTTTTCTGCTGTTGTTGGCTTTCGTCTATGTGATACTGTCCTCGCTCCCTCATCCAAATTTTGTAAACATGCTGCTGGCTGGCATTCTTCTGGGATTGACAAGCCTCACCCGATCGGTGATCCTCTTATTTGCCGGCTGTATCATCTTTTATTTGTTGTTCGAAATCCGCTGGAGGAGCTTGCCGCTGGTGGCGGGATTTATGCTTGTAATCACGCCCTGGGTGGTACGAAATTCCATCCTGCACGGACATCCAGTGGGTATTGAGACTTCCATGGGGTACAACCTCTATCTGGGTTATCATCCCGACGGGAATGGATCGTTCATATTCGGGCCATCTCTGGACCTGCTTTCGATCATGGACGATTATGAACGGGACCTGGAGGGGACGAGAAAGGCGGTTGAATTTGTTCGGTCCGATCCAACCCGGTTCATTCCTCTGGCGTTCAATCGTCTGGGTTTCTTTTTTGGATTGGAAAAACGCATCTTGATGTATTTTTACTCCAATAATTTTCTGGGGTATATCCCCCCGCCGCTTCTCATTTTAATGACACTGATCCTAATCCTGCCTTTTGCTATCATCTGCCTCCTGGCAGTGAGCACGCTTCCATTTCTGACCAGAAGTCCGAGCCTGGATATCATTCTCATGCTCTTTCTCGCCTATTTACTGCCCCATGTCCTTATCCTTTCGGAAGAACGGTTTCACCTCGCGCTTGTGCCCTACCTGGCGATCTTCGCCGTCCAAGCCTGGGGTAAATGGATGAATCCGGCCTTGCCAGGGAAACCGGGTTTTCGAAAAACGATGGTTGCGGCCGGCTTGGCCCTGCTGCTGGTGGTGAACTGGGGAATTGAGTTCTGGCGCGACTACGATAAAATTGTCCAACTTCTGGGTCCACAGGGCAACCAGGCGTATTTTAATTATTAGATGATCGCATATTTGCTTGGCAAGCGCATGCATTTTGACTGGAAGATCGTCGCGATGACGGTGGTCAGCACGCTATTGCTGATATTCGACCGATATCACAACCTGACTTCGTATAAATATCTGGATAGGGTTTTCCTCTATCTGGTTATTCCAATCCTGCTCATTGTTATTCTTTTTCGAGAACACCCAAGGGAATACGGCATGGCACTCGGGGATTGGAAGCGCGGTCTGACCTACACTGTAATCGGAATTCTGGTCATGACTCCCATCATTTACTTCCTGGGTCGCGGAAATACGGCCATGAAGGAATATTATGAAAGATTCCTGGAGGGCTTGCCCTGGACCACTTTCCTCGATCTGATTGGATGGGAATTCATTTTTCGCGGCTGGCTGTTGTTCGGATATTCCAGGAAATTTGGCGTGGAAGCTCTTTGGCTACAGGCGGTGCCCTTTGCCGTTGCACACATCAGCAAACCCGAGATCGAGACACTTTCCACGATCTTCGGCGGGTTTGCCTTCGGTTGGGTCGCCTGGCAGACCCGATCCTTTGTCTGGCCATTCTTAATCCATTGGTACATTGCCTCTTTTGTAATCATTGTAGCAGCAGGTTCACTTGGGTGACTACCTTCTGCGTCAGGCACTCGAATCGGAGGCGCGCAAGATAACCGATCTGATTCACAGCGTTGGCATCAATCCGACCGGACTCGATTGGCGGCGGTTCATAGTTGCTGTGGATTCGAGCGGGGAAGTGCTTGGATGCGGTCAGATCAAGTCGCACGGACGCGAAATTCGAGAATTGGCCTCCATTGCGGTTCGGCCTGAATGGCGAGGCAGGGGGATTGCGAGATCCGTGATCGACAAATTGCTCGAATCGGCTCAAAAGCCGTTATACCTGATGTGCATGGCCAACATGGGCGGAATGTATGAGAAGTTCGGGTTTTTGCCTGTCACACGCGCGGATTTGCCCAAATATTTCCAGAGGATCTACGCTCTTTTTAGAACTGCGGGTGTTTTCATGCAGCCCCACGATGATCTCCTGATCATGAAGTTGGAGTAGAATTCCACATTGTGAAAAATGCATTGTACGTGTTGCTCGGGGTGATGGCCGGTTTTCTTCTGGCCGGCGCGCTTTTCTTTATTTCAAGGGCACCTGCCGGTGAACCCATTCTGCTGCAGCCGGCTCCAACCGAGGCGCCTCTTGCCGTCCATGTGATCGGCGCAGTCCCTCGGCCCGGGTTGTACGAATTTCCCGAAGGATCCCGCATCCAGGACGCCATTGACGCTGCCGGCGGGTTGTTGGCGGAAGCGGATGAAAGCGGTTTGAATCTTGCTGCCTTACTTGAAGATGGTCAGCAATTGTCCATCCCTTATGCTGCCGGTGCTGCGCCGCCTGAGGAAGGGACGGTCCTCAACCTGCCTTCCTCCGATGAAGAAGGGGGTACGGATGAGGTGATCGAAGAGGAATTGATCAACATCAACTCCGCCACGCTGGAGGAATTGGATTCCCTGCCGGGGATTGGTCCGACAACTGCACAGAAGATTATCGACTATCGAGATGAAAATGGCCCGTTCACTGTGATCGAGGACATCCTCAACGTCTCCGGAATCGGCCCGGCCACCTTCGAAGACATCAAGGATTTAATAACGGTCTGAAGTGAATTTCGACCATTTTTCGCTGATCGCCCCGCTCTACGCGCGGGTGAAATATTCCAGGGTGGATGTCCTGCGGGAGGTGGCAAGCCTGCCGGTGAACGGGATTTTGCTGGACGCGGGTGGAGGAACCGGCAGGGTATCCACTGCGGTGCGGGACCTCGTTCGGGAGGCGGTGATCGTCGACCTTTCCATCGATATGCTGCGGCATTCGACCCGGACGCGACTCCAGGTGGTCTGCGGTGATTCGATCTCACTCCCATTCGACACGAATTCGTTCGACCGTGTGATCATGGTGGACGCGCTTCACCATGTGAAAGGGCAAGTGGAAACCGCCCTCGAGCTGTTCCGAGTGGTCAAACCCGGCGGTTTGCTTGTGATTGAGGAGCCGGATATCCGTACGTTCGGCGTGAAACTGATCGCCCTGGTTGAAAAATTCCTGCTGATGCAATCCCATTTTCTGTCCCCGCCTGAGATCATGAAGATCTTTGAAGGGGAGAAACCCGGTTTACATTCGGAGCATGGCACCTGCTGGGTGGTGATGGAAAAACGGACCGCGCGAGCCCGTTGATCCGTTCTTCTATTCGGTGCTCAAAACATGCCGGGCAATGACGAGGCGCTGGATTTCGCTGGTCCCCTCGCCTATGGTCATCAATCGGGCATCCCGATACATCCGCTCCACGTGGAAATCCCGGCTGTAGCCGTTCCCGCCGTGAATTTGAATCGCATCGTAGCACACCCGCTCAGCCATCTCCGTTGCAAATAATTTCGCCATGGCTGCCTCTTTGTTGAAAGGCCGCCCCTGATCCTTCAACCAGGCCGCCTTGTGCAGCATGGTGCGCGCCACTTCGATTTCAGTGGCCATGTTCGAAAGTTTGAACTGGGTTGCCTGGAATTCCGAAATGGGCTTTCCGAAGGCATATCGCTCCCGCGCATAATTGACCGCCGCCTCGAGCGCGGCGACGGCCAGCCCGACCGAAATTCCACCAATGCTGATCCGTCCGGCGTCCAATGTCGCAAGAGTCTGATGCATGCCGCGGCCTTCCTCTCCCACAAGGTATCCGAGCGGCACCCTCACATTCTCGTAATGGACGCCGTGAGTGGGGGAGCCTCGCAGTCCCATTTTCTTTTCCGCCGGATCTATGACAAGGCCTTTCGAACCCGTAGGCACTAGGATCATGCTCAGCGATTTCGATCCGCCTTTCGCATCCGTTCTTACGAGCGTGATGATGTATTCAGCGATCCCCGCGTTGGTGCACCACATTTTCGCCCCGTTGATCACCCAATCGCCCCCTTGCTTCTCTGCCCGGCAGGTAACGCCACCTTGAATATCCGAGCCGGCGCCAGGCTCGGTCAATGCGAGCGATCCCAAATTTCCCTTCCCGTCTGCAACCAGAGGCAGCCATTTCTGCTTAAGCTCTTCGCTCCCATATCTGGTAAGGGGTGCGGTGCCAAGACCATTGTGGGCCGTAAATGCAAGCGCAGTCGAACCGCATCCCCACCCCAACTCCTCCATGGCGATCGTGGAGGAGATCATGTCCACGTTGGAGCCGCCGTATTCCTCCGGGATATTCATGCCCAGCAATCCCAATGGACCACCTTTTCGAACCGCCTCCCAATTGAACTCCTCCCGTTCGTCCACTTCCTGCGCCCTTGGTTTTACGACCTTCGCCACAAAATCGTGGACCGTTCTTTTCCAGGCTTTTTGCTCTTCATTGAGGTCAAAATCCATGTTTGCTCCTTGCCAGATTATGATTCAAACCGTTTCAAAAGATCCTTTGCGGTTTGAATAAAACGACTGGGGACAAAAATTTGAACTCTACCCAATCCATCCACGGTGACCGGATAGGCGTGCTGTCCAACTGATTCCTGAATTAATTCCACGTCGATACCATGGGCTTCCAGATAACTTTCGATCAATTCGGCCTGCATTCGGCCTTGAATTTCGGTCAAGAGGGTGTATTTCAAAGGATTCATCTTCCCTGCCATGCGAGGATAAAAAGAATCGTCCATAGGGTGCTGACGATCAATTGCCGAATGCCGATTTGGGTTGGTTTCCAACCGGCTGCCGGGTGTGTTATCCCCCAAAGTGTCTCCACCCATTGGAGAAGAAAGGGCGTGAAGGTGAGCGGGGGGACGAACCCGAACCCGCTCAGTACTGTGGTAAATATCAGGTTGAAGGAGGTGTATACCAAGGCGCGCCGGCCCAATGTATACCTATCGGACAAGGAAGGTCTATGGTTCAACCCGCGTTGTTCAAGCCGGAGGTAAGCATACACGATGCTGGCAGAGGATTGCAGCCAGGTAAGGCACCACAGCCACCAACCAAGTGGGGAATAGTCTCCCACGCCTATCCAATACGCGGCGGGAGCCGTGAGAGACAGGACGCCGGTGGCGATCACCTCCACGCCTGCCTGTTTCCGTTCAGCGCGGCGACCGACCAGCCAGAGGTGCCAGAGAAAAACGGGGACTCCGGGTATCGCCAGGAAGAGTAAGTAGGAGAAACCCTCGTAGATCAGTGGAATTAATCCGAGGACAATGAGGGAGGCGTAAACCACAACCCAGATTCGGGCTGCCGGAAGGTCTTCGATCGAACGTCGGCCGGTCAGGATCTTGGTAATGACGGTTATCGGTTGTCGAATCAAAAAAGCTGCCATTGCGGTAACGAGCAGCCACAAGGTTGGGAGGGTGATGGTTTTTCCCGCACATATGCCGATCAGCAACGGACTCAAAATAAATACCCAGGAGCCGTGGTCCTGAGGTACGAATACATGTTTTTTAAGGAAGACCTGCATGATAAAACAAGCATACAAGAAAAATCCTCATCTCGCAAGATGACAATCATTATGAAAAACTGGTATAAAATTGGCGGATCTTTCAAGAAAAGGAGCAAGAACGCATGTCCCCTAAAGCAAAAAGCAGAAGACAATCCAGCAGAATGGAAAGAAACATACAGGCAGTCTCGATTGCTGCAATTCTTATCGTGGTCGCAGGATTGGTTTGGATGAATCTTCCCAGGTCGGTAAAAAGTCAAAATCCAGCTTGTGCGGTTTTCGAATCCATTCCGAAAGCAGACCAATATGATACTGCGCCGCCGATATCGATCGATACGACTCGGGACTATTTCGCCGCAATTGCAATGGAGAAAGGTGGTTCGATCAAGGTCGAATTATTCCCGGACCTGGCGCCTGAAACCGTGAATAGTCTTGTGTTTCTCTCGTGCAAAGGGTTTTACGACGGTGTAACCTTTCACCGCGTGCTGGAGGGATTCATGGCGCAAACCAGAGATCCCACCGGGCAGGGCTCCGGTGGACCTGGATATCAATTCAATAATGAGGATAGCGATTTGGTGTTCGATAAGGCCGGCGTGGTCGCCATGGCAAATGCCGGCAGGGATACCAACGGCAGTCAGTTTTTCATCACGTTTGGGCCGGTGGAGAGCTTGAACGGCAACTACACGATCTTCGGCCAGGTTGTGGAAGGGATGTAGGTGGTTAATTCAATTACGTTTCGCGACCCTCTGCAGAATCCTGCGTTCGAGGGGGACAAGATCAGGAGCATAACCATTTCTCACGAATAATGAATGGAATGACGCAGCGCGGAAGGAGTTACAGGGTGATGTGTAAATTTCTTCACACGAGTGTCGATTTCCAGCCAAATCTCGGGCTCATTCGGATGGAGGTTTGAGCAGCAAGCAGTAAAGCGAGGCGATCGCATGCCGGCCAGCCCCAGTTCTAGTTCCAGCCCCCGGTCTTCATACGGTTGCGGATTTCGTCCTGAAGCGCTGCGAGCATCTCAAGGAAGGATTCTTTGTTCGCAGCGCTTTCATTTGTGGCTTTCTCCTCCAGGCGCGCCAGTAAAAAGAGGATCCAGGATAGCCAGGTGCGCGGGTTGCTTTCCAGACGGGAGATGTTTTCGACGGCGTCTGTCAGCACATCCCTAAGCTCGTTTTCGTTGATCATCTTCATGACTCCTTTGGAGGTCGATTCGCACAGCGTCAACTCAATTGTATCACTCAAGAAGAAAAAACCACCCGCGCCAGGATCGCACAGGCGGGTGGTTTTTGTCTGAAGAACCCTGGAATCGATCCGTGGAAGCTCAGCCGCAACCGCCTCCACTCTTGTCCCTTCTCAATTGAAGGATGATCCTGGGTTCGAATTCCAGGTCCTCATTTTCAATTGGATCGGGCGAGCAGGACTCGTAACGATCGCCAAGAGCCTGCGTAAAGAGGTATGCCAGTTGATCTTCTCCGGCCAACGGATTGCGGGTAAACCCCTCTTCACTCCCCCCGAAAAATGCAATCCAGTTGTTTATGCCTCCCTCAAGGATATACACATTGTTCAGGCTTGACCCCGTGAATAATTTCCACGCAACAACGGCGGCGGTTTCGTCATTGCTCATTAAAATGAAAACGGTATTGGCGGACGGCTCGGTGAGCAGGGTGGGGATGACCTCTTCGACCAGTTCCGCCGGCACGTTGATCGCGCCATCGAGGTGATAGAGGTTGTAATCCGCTTCGGAGCGCACGTCGAGGTAGACCGGGTTCATGGCCTGGTTGTATTTTGCCTTGAAGGCTTCGGCGGGGCTGATGAAGACGAGGCGGTTGGAGAGCATTTCGTCGGCGGAGTAGGTCAGGGTGTTGACGATGGGCTCCTGCCCCTCGAGTTGCGGGATGGTCTCGGTGCGGGTGAAGGTGAGTTTGTCGTAACGCTGTTCGAGCGAGGGAGAGCCGATGAAAACGACCGCCAAGGCGAGGACGAAGAGCGCACCGGCGCCGACGAGGCGGATCTTCGGTTCGCGGCTCATGTCCTTTTTCCCGACGATGCGTTCGAGTTGTTCCGCGCCCCAGAACATGAAGAGCGCCATCAAAACGACGATCAGGACCACGACGCCGATGGGCAGGTTGAAGACCTGGTCGAGAGTGACACGTCCGTAGTAGCCTGAATTGTTGTACCAGTTGGTGAAGAAGGGCTCGGTCTCAGCAAAGATCGCCGCGCCGAAGAAGCCGCCGAACATGAAGAACATGCCATCGATCTTGCCGGTTGAGGCGGAGGCGAGCGAGGTGGTGGGGCAAAAGCCGCCGACGATGAAACCGACGCCCATGATGAGCCCGCCGACGAGACCGGACCACAGGTAGGTCGGGTTTACCCAGACCTGGCTG
>VGNF01000057.1 GCA_016866195.1 Chloroflexota bacterium
GGTTGTTGGAGGCGTACTCGGCACCGGTCTCTTCCTCGATCGGCAATGCATCCATGTCGAATCTTAACATCAAGGTCGGGCCTGGTCTGGCTCCCTCGAGAAGCGCGGTCACACCGGTTTTCCCAACGCCCTTGGTGACCTCCAATCCCAGGGATCCCAATTCCTGGGCTACTTTCCCCCCGGTGCGGACCTCCCTGAATCCCAGTTCAGGATGCCTGTGAAAGTCGCGTCGCAGATCCTGCAAGTAAGGGAATAACTTTTCGGCTCGATCAATGAAATCTGTTTCCATGCTGTTCGGCTAGGGCATTACACAAAGGAAATTATCCATATTTTACGACGCGAAACTTTTCTTCATAGCGGGGATTCTCGTCCGTGCTATCCTCGGTGCGGCGCGATTTCATCCGCGCCATCAATTTGTCAATGTCCTGCACCTGAGTCCTGTGTTCAAGAATGCCTTTAAGTTTTACCTCCCACACATCCGTCACGTCGATGATCGTATTCGGCTGGTTGGTTAGAGAACACCAAACTTCCCGAGGCATGTGGGGAGCATGTCCCTGTTCGGACAGTTCCGGAAAATAGGCAATATTGCCAGCTGCAGGAAAGACCGCATCCAACACGGCCTGACCGCAGGCGCGATGATCCGGATGGTTGATGCCGTACAAGGCAAAGAGGTTTTGAGGATCGCAGGTGAGCAGCACCTCCGGCTTTTCCTGACGGATGATCCGGACGATCTCGCGCCGCAGCTGCATGTCCGGAACCAGATGACCATCCGGATAATCCAGGAAGTGAACCGCCTTGGCTCCGATCACTGCGGCAGCATTGTGCTGTTCGGCATGGCGTATTTCACACAACTTTTCCGGAGTCATCTCCAAATGGGTTGTGGGATTAAATCCCTTGTCCCCGCAGGTGAGCAGGTAGTATGTGATCTCGTGCCCTTGACGCGCCCAGCGCGCCAGGGTGGCGCCGCAAAAAAATTCTGGGTCATCGGGATGAGCCAGAATTACCAGAATTTTTTTAGGAGAATCCCAGGTTTCAGTTTGACCGGTCATGGCCTTTCACGGAATTTCCACAAGTACAACCGCCGCCTTCATGGCGGTCACAGGGAGCCTGGGATTTCCGACGCAGCGCCTCCAGCTCGTCCCACGGTTCGAGTTCGTCCCGGCCAAAGGTGGCGAAGATGGTTTTTCCATCCTCTGCATTGATCAGAACGATCACCTCATTGCTCATCGGCAAAATGTCCATCACCTTGCCCTCACCCCTGGGAGTGACCACTCGTTTGTTCCTCTTCGGGAGCTGCTTGCGAGCCTCCACGTATTGCTCGTACTCGTAGATCAGGCAGCATCGAAGTCTGCCGCACATGCCTGTAATTTCATTGGGAGTCAGTGATATGCCCTGTTCCTTGGCCATCTTGATCGATATGGGAGAGAAGTCCGTCAGGAACTTTGAGCAGCAACGAACCTCGATTCCACACGCGCCCATTCCACCGATGATCTTGGCGACATCCCGCGGCCCGATCTGCCTCAATTCGATGTGGGTATTCGGGTAGAGATTGTGCATGTCCTTCTTGAGGGATTTCAGGTCCACTTTTTCTTCGCTCTCCGTGCTGAAGAAAAAGGATAAACGTGTCCCGTCGTAGTTGTATTCCGCCGCGACGATCTTGACCTCGGTCAATGCGAGTTCGGCGGCGCGCGCCCGGCAATTGATCATGGCTTCGGTTTGTTTGGATTGCCAGGATTGCCGAAGCAGAAGATCGCGCGGATTGGCTCTTCGTTCGACCGATCTCCATCCGCCGTCCGGTCTATCCAAATCCTCCCGAACGATCTGGACCACCTCGCCCAGGTGCCTGCCTCGGGCCGTATCCACGATCACGTACTCCCCCAGGCTCAAATCTGGAATGGGAGATGAATCAAAGTGATAAACCTTCCCCGTTTTCGAGAAGCGAACACCGATAATGTTGGTTTGCATGATTTCGATTATACCGTACGTGAAATCTTAAGAATCTTGCAAAGCGCAGTCTGTTGAAAGGTTGGACAAATCCCAATTGAGGTTCGAGAAATGAATTTGGATCTGGCAAGGTTGCCATTAAACCCGACCCTAAAGCCTCAGGCTTGGTTCGATTTTCGAACATCTCACCAGCAGGTGGCCGGCGGGGTCGCATACGTATAGGGCGAATATATCTGTGCTGCAGACTTATTCGATGATATTGATGGGCAGTTCGTTCTTGGTGCTGAGTGCGGCAACGCTCACCTGGGCGGCAATCTTCTGGGTGATTTCACGCAGGGCAATCGCGACCGGCGAATCGGGGTGTGCAGCCACGACCGGCTTTCCGCTATCCCCGCCAATGCGTACGTTCTGATCGATTGGCACTTTTCCGAGGAACGGTGTTTGTGTGGCCTGCGATAATTGCTCACCTCCCCCGGAACCAAAGAGGTCCATGCGGGTGCCATCCGGCAGGTCGAGGTAGGACATGTTTTCGACGATTCCGATGATCGGGACTTCGAGGGTTTTGAACATGTTGATCCCCCGGCCGGCATCTTCAAGGGAAACGAGCTGCGGCAGGGTGACGATGACCGCTCCGCTTAACGGCAGCGCCTGGGCCAGGGAAAGCGAGGCATCGCCGGTGCCGGGGGGAAGATCCACGATCAGATAATCCAATTCGCCCCATTCCACATCCTCCAGGAACTGGCGAATGGCGGAGTTGAGCATGGGACCGCGCCAGATCAAGGGTTGCCCGGGTTTGACCAGCAGGCCCATGGATATCACTTTTATTCCGTATGCCAGTGCTGGAACAAGTTTTTGCTCCTTGGGAGGTGGGAGCTTCTCCACGCCCAGCATGGTCGGGATGTTCGGTCCGTAGATATCCGCGTCCATCAGTCCGACGCGCGCTCCGGCCTGGACCAGGGCGACGGCAAGGTTGACGGAGATTGTGGATTTCCCTACTCCGCCTTTGCCTGAGGCGACAGCGATCGCATTCCGGATCGGCATGGTCACCAGGCCGCGCATCCGTCCATCGTTGGGCACATCCGAATCCATGTGAATCTTGACCGAAGACACACCCTCGATCCCCATGACCGCTTCTCGCGATTCTGATTCGATCTTGTTTCGCAGTGGACAGGCCGGCGTCGTGAGCATGATGGTAAAGGAGACATTCGGCCCCTCGATTTTCAGATCGCGAATCATATTAAGGGCTACCAGGTCCTGATGAAGTTCAGGTTCCTGCACTTTGCTTAGCGCGGCAAGGACCGCTTCTTTGGTTAATTCTTTCGACATTTGGAAACTTTCCTTCCGATCTTAAAAAATGTTTCGGGAATCAAATCTCACCATGGATGACCAAAAATTCAGGAGATTTTCTTCGGTTTTTCGCGAATGTCTACAACAATACAAAATTTCATCTGTGTTTATCTTTGGCTAAACTGAATTTCAATAAACTTTCTCGAGAGCTATGATCTTGAATTTTCAACGCCAGCAATCTTACCACCGGAGGGAGGCGCGCAGGATTGAATAATCTTTCAATTGTGCACTTCTTCACCAGGAAGGATTTTCCCCGGAAGATACCATTGCGAGTTATAACGAAACCTGGCCGGATTGGGCCCGGTATTGCGGGGTTTCGTCAAGTTGCAGGGCTGGCCGAGGCTTCGGCTTTGGCAGCTTTCGCCGCTTCCTTTGCCCGTCGTGCCTGTTCTTCCAATGCAGCATTCATTGGACGAATGAGGTTGTAATAGGATGCCGGCTTGAGCAGCTTTTCGAGGTTGTATACGTTGCGTCCGTATGCGGCGATATCCAGGTCGTGATCCATCTTGATCGCGTCGAAGGGACAGTATTCGGCACAAAATCCACAGTTCATGCAAATATCACCATCGATGTAAAACTCGGTGGGTTCTGGGATGGGACGGCCTGTGTTCGGATCGTTCGATCGCACGATCCAGATGCATTGTGGCGGGCAGACTTTGGCACAGATCCCGCAGGAGGTGCAGCGGACCTCCTGCTTTCCCTGCGGTCCCTCATCGTAAACCAGAAACGGCAGGTATCTTGCTTCCTCCGGCAGAATCAACTGCTCCTCAGGATATTGAACAGTGAAAATCCCGCGCGTGTTCTTGCTCGAGCGGTGACGAATCCCCTCCTCGTTGAAGTAGCGTTTCTTGCCCTTCAGTATCCAGGAGATATCCTCGAGATACGTATCCCAGAACCGCTTCCAGGTGACGCTTAATCCTTTGAGTATGCCTTTTCCATACATGTTGTATATCTCCTGATCAGCGATCCAATTCGCCCATGACAATATCCAGCATGGCCAGCAGAGCCACGAAGTCCTGTATCTTGGTCCCGCGGCAGATGTGCTCGATAGCCGTCAAGTTGACGAACGACGGAGGCCGGACGTGATATCGGTAGGGATTCGGCTTGCCATTGGAAACGACGTAATAAGCCAGTTCGCCTTTGGGCGATTCGATCCGCCCATAGGCCTCGCCGGCAGGGACTCGAACCTGATATTGCGGTTTTTGCGAGTTGATCGGCCCCTGGGGGATTTGTTTGAGTGCCTGTTCGAGGATACGCAAGGACTGGCGGATTTCGTCGAAGCGGATGAGGAAGTTATCCATCATGTCGCCGTGGGTTCGGACAGCCACGTCAAAATCGAACCGATCATAGATGCCATAAGGATCCGCCCGGCGCAGGTCATAAGGAACTCCCGCAGCGCGCAAGACCGGCCCGGTCACTGAAAATTTGGCGGCATCCTCGGCATTGATGACATGCACTCCCTTCAGCCGCCCGACCAGGACTTCGTTTTCGCTCAGAAAACGATCCATCTCATCGGTCTTGGCCGGCAATCGATCCTGGACCAGGCCCTTGATCTTCTGCATGACGTCCTCGGGGATGTCGCGCACGACACCTCCGAAGCGGAAGTAATTGCACATCATGCGCGCCCCGGAGACCGCCTCGAATATATCCAGTATCAATTCCCGCTCCTCGAAGGCGTACAAGGAAGGGGTGTACATCGTACCCAGATCATTCAACAACATGCCGATGAAGATCAGATGGTTTTGGATGCGGCTCAACTCGGCCATGATCACGCGGATGTACTCGGCGCGCTCGGCCACCGGGATTTTCATCAGTTTTTCCACGGTGATCACGTATCCAAAGTTGTTGCTCATCGAGTTGAAGTAATCCAGCCGGTCGGTATACGGGAGGATTTGAAGAAATGTGCATCGTTCGCCGATCTTGTCATGGTTGCGATGGAGATAACCCATGACCGGCTTTAGTCCCATGATCGTCTCGCCTTCCAGGGTCACAGCCACCCGCAGCACTCCGTGTGTGGAGGGGTGATGCGGACCCATGTTGACCACGATCTGGTCGGTTTTCAATCCGCTCTCACTTTTCAATGTAAAGCGTTCGAGTGAACTGTAAAGATCCTTTTCAGCTTCCGGCTGGTAGGCATCCGGATCGAAATTCTTCGGAAAGTTCAGATTATCCCGGAAGGGATTCTTCTCTTCGGCGAACACATGTTTTCCATCAGGCCAGCGGCTTTTGAAAGGTTTTACCTCCTCTTCGAAGAACGGCTCCTTCCAATCCTTGCGAAGGGGATGCCCTTGATATCCCTCCCACATCAGGATTCGGCGCAGGTCGGGGTGCCCGTCGAATTTTATGCCCAGCAGATCCCAGGCTTCACGTTCCTGAAAGTCCACGCCCGGCCAAATATTAACAAGCGAGGGCACAGTAACCGGGTCGATCCGATCTACCTGGACCTTGAACACCAGACCCGGTCCGCCAGTCGTCTTGTAGGCGTGATAGACAACTTCCATTTTGTTCTCGGCAAGATAATCCACACCGGTTACGGCCGTGAGCAGATCGTATCCGAACTCGTCACGGATAGCGGCTGCCACTTCAAGCAGATTTTCTTTCGCGACGAGAAAACCACTGTATCCTGCGCGTTCATCCTTTGTGACTGAGCCGGGAAAACGCGCGGTCAAGTCCGCGATCGGTGTCAGAACTGGAGTCGTCATGACGCACTCTCCTTTGCCGCCGCAGCCTGTTTGATCTCTGCATTGCGGCGTACGTCGATCAGGTCTGGACCGAGAATCGGCATGGGGACGTAATTGGCGTCCTCCTTTTTGCGGTCGTACCAGCGGACCTTCTTGATCGACTGCCGGTCGATTTTTTCCTGCAGTTTGATCAGTCCGGCGATCAATGCCTGTGGAGTGGGAGGGCAGCCGGGGATGTACACATCCACTGGCAGGAATTTATCGATCCCGGCAACCACGTTATATCCCTCCTTGAACGGGCCGCCGCTGGAAGCGCAGGCGCCCATGGCCACGACGTACTTTGGCTCGGGCATCTGGTTGTACAGGCGGATGATGGCCGGCAGCATCTTCTTCGTCACTGTGCCGGAGACGAGCATCATATCCGCCTGGCGCGGCGTGGGGCGCATGACCTCCATGCCGAAGCGCGACATGTCGTAGCGCGAAGCCTGCGCCGCGATCATTTCGATGGCACAGCACGCAAGGCCAAACATCAGCGGCCAAACGGAGGAACGTCGTCCCCAGTTGTACAATCGGTCCAGTGTGGTGATCGCGACGATGGTCTCGAGATCCTCGGGAATGTTGTAGTTGGGCAGGCTAAATTTTTCATTTTCCATGAATGTTCTCCTCGAACCAGTCTTGATAAATCGAATATAGAATGTCGTCGTTGGCGAGGGCCGGATCATCCTCGAACTCCGGCAGATCAAGGGTCCAGGTGAGGATTTGACCCAGACTCACCTCTTCGAGACGAACCGGATTATGCCGCCGCCGGAGCTCCATGGCGATCGCATAGCTGGATTCCCAGGTCAGCGTCATGGGGATTTCTCCATTTTCATCTCCCTGAAGTAAAGAAACAAGGGGAGGGAAAAACATAATCCCACGCCCAACGTCAGGACAAGGTAGATCCAGGCATACTTTATCCCCAAACGTCGACTTTCGCGGAAGATGAAGATCCACGAAACCAGGACCGAGATCACCAGATCGGCCGCGATCAATGCACCAAGATCATTCGAGACGAAATCCATTAGGGCTGAATAATTGGTTGTCTCAAGGGCGGTTTGAAACCGGAGGATAAAATAATACGACAGGAGAAATCCAATAAATGCGAGCAGCAAGTAAACGGTCTTTTTCATTTGGTTGTTGCACCCGGTCCAAGATTATAGCATCTGCGAGAGGAAAGGCAAAAGGAATTATGTAAATATATACTTGCAAAAATAAAATTGTGAGTATAATCATTCAATCAGGATGACATGCCTATAGTCAACCCAAAATCAATTACACAATTCTCCGAAAGACGAGTAATACTGTGACAGCCACGAGAAGAAAAATACTTGCCCACTTGCAAAAAAAACGAAGTTCAACTGCGCACGAAATTGCACGTGCGCTAAATATGAGGTCACCCAATATTCGGCATCATCTTTCAATCCTGGTTTCGGATGGACGCGTTGAGACCATGGCGTCTCGATTGGGAGGGCAAAAGGGGCGACCGCAAAAGGTTTATTCCCTGTCCCAGGAGGCAGTGGGTGATAACCTGGCGGTTCTCGCGAGCGCGCTGCTCTCAGACGCCAGGCCGGCAGTCAGTTTGGAGGCGCTGGCCGGCCGGATCCTGGAACCGGCTCAGTTCAAAGAGCTCCCATTGAAAGCGCGCGTATCCGTGCTGGTGGAGAAATTAAATGCGATGCATTATCACGCGCACTGGGAGGCCGGGTTGGCCGGGCCGCGGGTTGTCCTTTCGCATTGCCCTTACGCCAAAATCATCGCTCGCCATCCGGAGTTGTGTACAATGGATGCAGCGGTTCTTGAAGGCGCGCTGCGCGAACGAGTTGAGCAAATATCGAAGATGGACAAGACCCATGGTGCATGTATCTTTGTCATGAGATAAACCATGGAGATTATGCGCTAGCCGCGAGTTGAGTACGCACCCCAATTTACACTGGAAGAGACCGGCAGCCGAAAATTATGGCCGAGCAGGGTCGATCGAGTCCCTGCCAAGTGAACGCGATCAATAATTCCTTCTGATCCGCGATACGGGAGAGAGGTTTGTGCTTGGAATTGCCAATGCAGGGCAGAAAGGGAAATCCTTGAGGACTAGATTCCGGCCATGGAATATGTTGCACAATTGAACGGTCTTTTACCCGCACACCCGTCTCCTTGAACGGAGAGAAAATCGGGCCGGTCATATCTTCGGAAGGAATATCCTTTTTCTCAGGGGAATCCCTTTTGGATCAAGAAGCAGTACTTCCATGATGGGGCTTTTGATGTGTTTTGAATTTTACCGATTGCCAGATGGCACTGTCTGAGGGGCAGGTGCTTGATCAGTTGGCGCTTTGCGGTCCATGCACTGAAGTGGATACGACACATCTCCTCCCTGCGGGACATACCCATGCAGACGTCTACCCACTCGCAGAACACCCGCCAACCTACATTCTTCGTCCTTGGTCCCCTGAATTAAAACCGATTGACAATCCGATTGCGTGTCTCTTCAATATGCTGCCGCATGGCTGCCTGGGCCTGGGCTTTGTCGCGCTTCTTCAGGCACCGGATGATGCCGCCGTGTTGCGTCGGGTCGACGATGTAGGGATCAAACGAGAGTGCGCGCTCGAGGTCGTCGATCAGGCCCTGGATCAGGTGGACGAGACGCTGGTTTCCGGTGACTTGTGCAATGGTGAGGTGAAATTCGCGGTTGAGCTGGTAACCCTGTTCTTTCAGGGATGCTCCCGGTTTTCCTTTGGTGAGGGCAGTCTCTTTTTTGTTGTTGTCCTCAAGTTTACCGATGTCATTCTCTGTGATCCGCTCTGCGGCAATGCCGATGGCTTCCACTTCAAGCAGGATGCGCAGGGCGAAAATCTCCAGCATATCCTGGATGGTCAGGCGCGTTACCACATACCCGACGCGCGGCATGGCGTCCACAAATCCCTCGTGAGAGAGCATGATTAACGCCTCGCGGATGGGAGTCTTGCCGACACCCAGGCCTTGGACAAGTTCGGCTTCGTTGAGGATCGTCCCCGCGCTGACCTCGCCGGAGATAATGTTCCTCTTTAGCTGATCGTAGGCAATTGTTTTCTTTGTGTCAGTTTTGGTCATGGTAATTCTTGTTTTGGTGAAACCTTTCGTCCTGAGCGAATTTTAAGGACGGTGCTTGATGCGCTTCGACTCGATGAGCGAAAGACGAACCGACCGCGCGCTGGATCTTCGTATTAGTTGACATCTACCTGATATGTAATAAAATATATTATTGACATGTTATGGTGTAGTCCATTGTACCTCAAATAGGAGATTCGGTATGTCACCAAAAAAGGCCCTTGTGTACCCCTACATCCCCAACTCCAACCCGGTTGCCAGGGAGGAAATGCTCAAGGCGACGGGCGCAAAGAGTGTCGATGATTTCTACGCGGACATTCCCGACTCGATCCGCTTGAAGCGGAAGATGAACCTGCCAGAGCCGCTGCTTGCGGAGGCGGCGCTGGTGCGTCATGTGGAGGGGCTGCTCTCGAAGAACAAGTCCAGCCGTGAGGTGGTGAGCTTCCTCGGCGCGGGATGTGCCCAACACCACGTCCCCGCGGTGTGCGATGAAATCAACTCGCGCAGTGAGTTCCTCACGGCTTATGCGGGAGAGCCGTATGAAGACCACGGCCGCTTCCAGGCGTTGTTTGAATATGAAAGCATGATGGGGGAAATGCTCAACATGGACGTGGTCAACGTGCCTGTGTACGATGGCTTTCAGGCGATGGGGACGGCGCTCCGCATGGCAGGACGAATAACAGGCAGAACCGTTGCACTCGTGCCTGCCACGATCATGCCTGACAAGCTCTTGAAGGTGCACGATTACGTCAAACCTGATTTGCAGGTTGGATTGGTACCATTCGACCCGTCCACTGGGTTGATGGATTTGAAGGCGCTGCGCAAACAAATCAACGCGCAGACTGCGGCGGTGTTCATCGAGAACCCGTCTTATCTGGGTTTCCTCGAAACACAAGCGGAGGAAATTGGCAGGATTGCTCATCAGAATGGCGCGATTTTTGTCGTCGGCGTGGACCCGATTTCGTTAGGCGTCATCAACCCGCCCGTCGAGTACGGCGGCGACATCGTCTGCGGTGACATCCAGCCGTTGGGCATTCACATGAATTTCGGCGGTGGACATGCGGGATTCATCGCGTCGCGGGACGAAGAGAAGTTCGTCATGGAATTCCCGTCGCGTTTGTTCGGCGTGGCGACCACCTGCGTCGAAGGCGAGTACGGTTTTGGCGACGTGGCATACGAACGCACGTCGTTTGCCGTTCGCGAGGAAGGCAAGGAATGGGTCGGAACAGCCGCCGCGTTGTGGGGTATCACGGCGGGCGTATACATGGCTTTGATGGGTCCGCAGGGCATGGTGGAAATCGGACAGGGAATCATGCAGCGGGTTCGATACACCGTCAAAAAACTAAACCAGGTGTCGGGTGTGAAGACGCACTTCGCGAACACGCCCCACTTCAAAGAGTTCGTGGTCAACTTCGACAAGACAGGCAAGACCGTCCAGCAAATCAATCAGCTATTACACGAGAAGGGCATCTTCGGCGGCAATGACCTGAGCGCTGATTTCCCGTCGCTCGGACAGAGCGCTTTGTATTGCGTGACCGAAGTCCATACGCAGGCGGATATTGATACACTCGTGAATGCGATCCAGGAGGCAGTGAAATGACACACGCAACCCCCCAGAAACTCGGTGTGCTGAAACCCGTTTCGCCCAAACCCGCACTGCGGAGATTCCATCAGGCAAGTTGGGATGAGCCGGTGATCTTTGAATTGAGTTCGGCGGGACAGCGCGGTGTGCTGCCGCCCGAACCCGAAGCTGCCGTCGTGGATGCCGCGGGCGATGTGTTCGATAACCTGCCGGCAGGTTTGAAGCGCAAGACCGCACCCGCTCTGCCTGAGATGTCGCAAATTCATGTGCTGCGTCACTACATGCGCATGTCGCAGGAAAACCTCGGCGTGGACTTGAACATCGATATCGGTCAGGGGACCTGGGGCATGAAATACAGTCCGAAGGTCAACGACCAGCTCGCGCGTTCGCACAAGTTGAGCGAGCTGCATCCGCTCCAGCCGGTTTCGACCGTGCAGGGCATCCTCGAAGTGATGTACCGCCTGGAGGAAATGCTCAAGGAAATTTCAGGCATGGACCGAGTCACGCTCCAGCCTGGGGCGGGTTCGGCGGCGATCTATGCCAACGTTGCCATGATCCGCGCCCATCACGAATCTCGCGGTGAAGGCGAGAAGCGCACCGAAGTCATCACGTCCTCCTTCTCGCATCCATCGAATGCCGCGGCGGCAAAGGTAGCGGGATACAAGATCATCACCCTGCCACCCGACGCGGACGGCTATCCCGATTTCGAGGCGTTGAAAGCCGCCGTCTGCGAGCGGACCGCCGCACTGCTCATCACCAACCCTGAGGACACGGGCATTTTTAATCCGCGCATTACGGAATTTGTGGACCTTGTCCACAAGGCGGGCGGACTCTGCTCGTATGACCAGGCCAACGCGAATGGTCTGCTCGGAATCACACGCGCGCGTGAGGCGGGCTTCGACGTCTGTCACTTCAACCTGCACAAGACCTTCTCCACGCCTCACGGCTGCGGCGGACCTGCCGCTGGCGCTTGCGGTGTGACAAAGGAGATGGCTCCCTTCCTGCCGACTCCCACTGTTGAATTCGCCGGGAATTCGTATTACCTCGACTTCAATCGTCCGCACAGCATTGGCAAGATTCGCCCCTGGTACGGGGTGACCGGCAACATGCTCAAGGCGTATGCCTGGATCATGAGCCTCGGCGCAGACGGTCTGCGCGAAGTGGCTGAGACCGCGGTGCTCAACAACAACTACCTTCTCAACAAGGTGCTCGAGATTCGCGGCGTAAGCGCTCCATACGCCACGGGCAAGCGCCGCATCGAGCAGGTGCGCTATTCGTGGGAACAGCTTGCCAACGACACGGGTGTCCACTCGGAGGAGATCGGTTTCCGTGCCGCCGATTTCGGCACACATTACTGGACCAGTCATCATCCCTTCGTGGTGCCCGAACCCATGACGCTTGAGCCGACCGAGTCCTACTCCAAAGAGGATTTGGATGAGTACGTTACCATTCTCAAACATATTGCAGAGGAGGCGTACACCAATCCGGAGATCGTTCGTACCGCGCCGCATAACAGCACTGTCCACAAGATTGACCAGGAATCCTTTGACGATCCTGACGCATGGGCGGTGACCTGGCGCGCCTATCGCCGCAAGTTGCTGAAGAATAAGTGAAACGCATTGGATTGATCGTTAATCCTTTTGCAGGCATTGGCGGACGTGTGGGACTGAAAGGAAGTGACGGTATGGATACGATCCGCCATGCCATCGAGCTCGGAGCGGTACCAGAAGCGCTTCAACGCGCGACCTCGAGCCTGCTTCCATTATCTCCGGTTCGGGATTCGCTGGAAGTGATTACGTATCCCCTCGAAATGGGTGAGACCTCTGTGAGGGGCGCGGGTTTCATGCCAAGGGTGATCGGGAAGATCCGTTCCGGCGCGACCACCGCCGAGGATACGCAACGCGCAGCGCGTGAGTTGTGCGCGCTCGAAGTGGATTTATTGCTTTTCGCCGGCGGCGACGGCACGGCTCGCGATGTTTGCTCTGCAGTACCCGCGCAGTTCCCATGTTTGGGAATCCCCGCGGGCGTGAAGATCCATTCGGGGGTCTATGCCACCAATCCCAGGCACGCGGGTGAACTGGCAGGGATGTATATTCAAGGCAAGGCGCGCCTGCGTGAAGCCGAAGTCCTCGACCTGGACGAAGACGCCTACCGCAATGGCAGGGTCGGCACCTGTTTATATGGAACCTTGCACGTGCCGTATCGTCCGCTGTTGCTGCAGAACCAGAAAGCGCCCAGCCCTGCGTCGGAGGCACGTCAGGCGGAAGCGATTGCCGCGGATGTGGTCGAGGGAATGCAGTCGGGCGTGGCTTATATTCTGGGACCTGGCACAACCACCCGCGCCATTGCGAAGGAATTGCATGTGGATAAAACCCTCGTTGGAGTGGATGTGGTACGCGATGGAAAACTCATTGCAAAGGATGTGACGGAAAAGCAGTTGCTGGATTTGACCGAAAGAGGGCCAGCGGGAATCATCGTCACCCCCATTGGCGGGCAGGGATTCCTTTTCGGGCGCGGCAACCAGCAGATCGGTCCGGAGGTGATTCGCAGGGTTGGGCGCGGGAACATCATCGTGGTCAGCACGGCGGATAAATTGCGTGCCCTGCGTCTCCAACCTCTGATGGTGGATACGGGTGACGTCGAAGTCGATGCAGTCCTCGCAGGGTATTTCAGCGTCGTCACGGGTTACAAGGAACGAATGGTATATAAAGTTATCTCTTGAAAGGAGATTTACATGAAAGGTTTGACTGGCAAACGCGTCTTGATTACAGGCGGCGCGGGCGGAATTGGCTCCGCAACCGCCAAACGCTTTTTGGAGGAAGGGGCGCGTGTTTTTGTATTTGACCGCGATGAAGCAGCATGTCGGCGCTTGAAGAAGGATTTGCCGAATTTGACTGGTTACATTCTGGCGGAGGTAGCCGACCCTGATTCGATTGCGCGCGCCTTTGACGAACTGGACAAACTGGCGGGTGGACCGGATATCCTGATCAACAACGCCGGCATCAGCCTCCGTCATTCGTTCATGGACATCACGCCGCAGGAATGGCAAAGCGTGATCGACATCAACCTCAATGGTGTGTTTTATGTGGCGCAGCAGTCCGCGAAAAGAATGCTGGCTCAGGGCGGCGGAGTGATCGTCAACATGGGGTCGTCCAACGGCTTGATGGGCTATCATTATTATGCCGATTACAACGCAAGCAAGGCAGGCGTGATTGAGTTGTCGCGCTCGATGGCGCTCGAACTCGCGCCGACCATCCGTGTCAACGCGGTCTGCCCCGGCTTCATCATGACACCGATGCAGGAAGCTGAGTACACGCCCGAAATGCGGAGAGCCTTCGAAAACAAGCTCCCGCTGAACAAACTGGGAAAGCCCGAAGACGTGGCGGCATTGTTTGCCTTCCTTTCCTCTGACGACGCGGGATTCATCACGGGACAATATTTTGTCATCGATGGGGGCGAACTGGCGGGCGGTCTTGCCAGTCAGGCGTGATTATGTCCCTGCAAGGAGGATGTACTTCCGGACGAAGCAAACTTCTCGTAGTAATTGGAAATTGCTTGCCACTTCGCGGCACACGGCGGCACTCGCTTCGCTCGGCCTCGCGATGACATTTGTGTAGAAGTGTAGATAAAACAGGAGATTGAAATGGGTGTAATGAACAACAAATGCGCATTGATTACCGGTGGCGTTTCCGGCATTGGCCGTGCGACCGTTGATTGTGTGCCAACGACCCCGATTCGGTTGTGTGCGCTTACAACGAGTTGGATGGCCTTGCGAATGACCTGGACGAGCTTATCAACAATTCCGGTACCAGCCTCTGCAATTCCAACCGGGCTGCCATGTAATGAATCAAAAGAAAGATTTGCTCTGGCGGTTGCGTATTGATGGCATCACTCTCCGTTATTCAAACCCAGACTCCGCCGGGCATGATCGATCTTGGCCGGGGTGATCCGTCTCTTTCCCTGTTACCGCTCGAAATGATGCGAGCCGCGGCCGAAATCCGTTTTGCCGGGGAAGACCCTTCCTTTTTGCAATACGGGAGCGGGCAGGGCGATGGATACTTCCGTCTGGCGCTGGCGGAATTTCTTGGCAAACGCTATCGCTTCCCTGTGGAATCCGATCGATTGTTTGTAACCAACGGCATCTCGAATGCGCTGGATCAGATATGTACGCTCTTTACCCAGTCAGGCGATACCATTTTTGTCGAAGAGCCGTCCTACTTCCTGGCTTTTCAGATTTTCAAAGACCATCACCTGCGTGTTGTTTCGATCCAAACGGATGAAGATGGGCTGGTGATCGAATCGTTGGAAGAAATGCTGGCCCGGTTTCAGCCAAGGTTTCTTTATCTTATCCCGACGTTTCAAAATCCCACCGGGATGACCCTGTCTCAAAAACGCCGCGAACAGGTGGTTCACCTGGCTCAGGAACGGAATTTTTTGGTTATCGCAGATGAGGTTTATCACTTTCTGAATTATGCAGATATATCCCCGCGACCTTTCGCCATCCACACGGATATCGAAAACATCATTTCGCTCGGCTCGTTCTCCAAGATCCTGGCGCCGGGTCTGCGCCTCGGATGGATACAGGCCCATCCGCAAAAGATCGCCCAACTCGTCAATTGCGGCTTGCTTGACAGCGGCGGAGGATTAAATCCGTTTACTTCCGCAATTGTACGCGGAGTGGTTGAATCGGGTGATTTGGAAGTGAACATCCACAAGCTGATCCAGATTTATCGAGAGCGAGTCAAAACCATGGATTCAGCCCTGAAGCAAAATCTGCCTGAAGTGAAATATAAAGTACCTCAAGGTGGATATTTCTTTTGGGCGAAATTGCCCGATCAGATGGACGCAGAGGTTTTTCAAAAGAATGCAGAATCCTTCAAGGTCGATTTTCGACCCGGGGTGCGCTTTTCCAGTCAGGGCGGGTTGAGTGATTACATTCGTTTATGCTATGTGCATTATGAACCGGATGAGATCGAACAAGGGATTCTCAGGTTGAAACAGTGTCTGGATGGCGGGGGATGATTTTACTGATTATGAACAAGAACTTGCCTGAACTTTGGCTGTTTGAGCAAAAGTGAAAGGTGAAGGAAGAAGCGGAATGAGCTCTTGCTCTGCTCATTCCGCTTTAGATT
>VGNF01000058.1 GCA_016866195.1 Chloroflexota bacterium
CCCCGATGATCGGGATGATCCTGCTTTCAACAATTTTTCCGGTGGTTGCCTTTCTGGCAGGGTTGGAGCGTATCGGTCCCACCAGTGCAGCCCTGCTCTCCACCCTCGAGCCGGTGGTCACTGTTCTCCTGGCAGCCTGGTTGTTCGGGGAGAGGCTTGAACCGATCGTCCTTGTAGGTGGATCATTAATTCTGGCATCCGTCCTGCTTCTCACCCGTTCGGAACTCGAATCCATAAAACGCTAGTCAAATTCGTACGGGGTCACGGAAATTCTTCAGAAACCGGATCCTGGATCAATCGTATAATGAGTACTTCACGAAAGCGCAAATTACGCGCGATTTTCGTGATCACTGATAATGCGTACAAAACCTACAAGATTATGACACATACATACACGATCCATAATCTGACTCTCAGAACGGGAGATATCATTTGTACAACGAACGGCAAACCGGATATCCTGCCGGGTGAATTTTGGCGGCTGGTTGGCAGGCTCGTGCCTGGGGATGTGGATCACGTCGCGGTTTATCTCGGCCCCGATGGCCGTTGCGCAGAAGCCGGGGCTCGGGGAGTAATCACCTTCGAGGTCCATGATGGACTCTGGGAGGCTGAGCACATGATGCGTGAGCGAGGTCACCTGGTGGACACCTTCTACGGCGTCGCCTATCCTCTTGCGGGACGGGGACTCTCCCCCGAGCTCGAGGAGCAAATTCGAACGGATATCGCCCATTTTTGCCTGTCGCAGATCGGCAAACCGTACAATTTGAACTTCCTGGATTCGGACTCGGAGAAAGAATTCTATTGCAGCCAACTGGCTTATCGCGCATACCTGCGCTGCGGGATTAATCTGAACACCGGTCTTTCCATCGAATCACTGCCCGGGACAAACCGTATCGTCTACCCTCAGGAGATCTGGGAAGGATGCATCCACCGCATGGCTGAACAGAACGATCAACTTTCGACAGGCCTAACGCAATGAAACCGCGGGTGGGATTCGGGAGTCGGTGCTATAATCCTCCAAGCTCGTGATGATTTTCCACCTAGATCAGCAGTCTTTCGCTGTTAACCCTTGAGCCTGCGCTCTTTCTCCCAACGCCTTTGACTTCTGAAGAACAGGAATACATTGGATTTTTCGAGATTTGATCTGGACTCCCGCCTGATGCAGGGAATTAAGCGCGCCGGCTACGAAATCGCCACCCCCATTCAACAGGCGGCCATACCGGCCGCCGTCCGAGGACGCGATTTGATCGGCACCGCCCAAACCGGAACCGGGAAGACCGCGGCATTCCTGCTGCCAATTCTGAATCACTTGCTTAAGGGTCCGCGTAATGTCGCCCGTGCACTGATCATCACACCGACTCGCGAACTGGCTGAGCAGATTCATGAGGTCGCACGCATGCTTGCTGCCGGAACAAAACTGAGAAGCGCGACAATTTACGGGGGAGTGGGCGCAAAACCCCAGATTCAGGCCTTGAAGAACGGTGTCGAAATTCTGGTCGCTTGTCCGGGCAGATTGCTGGATCTAATCCAGCAGGGTCATGCAAGAATGAACACCATTGAAATCCTGGTACTGGATGAGGCTGACCGCATGTTCGACATGGGATTCTTACCGGATGTGCGGCGCATCTTGAAAGCCGTGCCGGAGAAACGACAGACGATGATGTTCTCCGCCACCTTTCCTGCGGAAGTGGAACAACTCGCCTCTCAATCGTTGAAACATCCTCAACGCATCGCGGTGGGGATCAGTCGTCCCGTCTACACGGTGACCCACGCCCTGTATCCTGTACCTCCGCATTTGAAATCTGCCCTCTTGATCGAACTGTTGAAAAAGACTGACACCCGCTCGGTTTTGGTCTTCACCCGCACAAAACACCGCGCCCACAAGGTGGCGCAGCAGATCCAGCGGGCCGGCTTCAAGGTGACCAGTCTGCATGGGGATCGATCGCAAAGCCAGCGGCAATCGGCACTGAAGGGATTCAAAGATCGAACCCACCACATCATGGTTGCCACGGACATTGCGGCACGCGGTCTGGATGTGAAAAGCATTTCACACGTCATCAATTACGACATGCCGGACACTGCCGACGCATATATCCATCGCATCGGCCGCACCGGCCGTGCCCATCGGAAGGGCGATGCGTTCACACTGGTCACACCTGAGGACAGTGATATGATCCGAAAACTCGCTCGAATTATGGGGGCATCGATCGCGCGTGAGCATCTGGAAGGATTTAATTATTCGCTTCCAGCGCCGCAGAGATCCATTGCACCCCATCGAGGGAGAGGCGCACCGCGCGAGGGTTCTCATAGGCCTCCGCGACCTGCGCCCACTCCAAGCAGGTTTGGGAAGAACCGCCTGGCTCCCAGAAAGGATCGATGATTCACAAACAAATAGAGCCGGCAGCTCATGCCCAGGGTTCAATAATAATCTAGATCAAAATTATCACGTTCGTTACTGGGGACCTTTGGTCCTTATTCTGCGTGAACTCCACCCTCTGACCATCCCGCAAATTGCAATAACCATCGCCCTGGATGGCGAAAAAGTGAACAAACACACCTTTTCCACCATGGCAATGGACTTCCTTCTTCTCGACCGCCATCAGCTTGCTGGTGATTTTCGTCTCGACAATTGTCTATCTGCCACCGCTGAACAACCTCCTTGATCCATCTCAAGCTCTGGCGATTTATGATGCGTGCGTGATCGGCTCTGCTATCCTGGCAGCCATGCTCGCGACTCAACTATGGCGCTCCAGCGAACGCCGAGAGACCATGAGCAAGATTTGGGGAGGGATTGCCATTGGATTAATCTTGTGGGCTGCGGGTGAGGCGATTGGGTCCTCCGACCAAATATGGGGCGGGGAATCCCTGACCATACTTTCTGCAGTCTGCCTGTTCACTACCGCCGTGGTTGTTGTGCCCATCATCAACGATACAACGACCTTCGGTGTGTTCGAAAAAGTCGTAAATCCACTGTACCCCATTGCCGACTTTCTCATTGCGCTGTTGGCGACCGCTTTAGTTACCCTTTTGATGGGGGGAACGCTCTTTGGCTCGTGGGGTCATATTGCCACTGGACTTCTTTGCGTCGCTGGTTCGGATTTGCTTTACACATGGACGCTTTGGCAGGGAACGTATCAGGTGGCGCCCACAGAAACCGTGGACTTCACGAGTCTGACCATCAATGTTCTTTACGTAATGTCGTATGTGCTTATCGCCCTGGGCTTGTTTCGCCATTACTACATGACCGAATCTCCATAGCCCGGCGCGAATCCGGTCAACCTGCTCAGGGAGGTTCAGCGGCGGATAACCGGAAGCGAATTTCATCGAAGGTATAATCAGAAACCATGAATTTTCTTATTACGGGAGCCGCGGGTTTCCTCGGCTCTTCCCTTGCCAATCACCTCGCCCGCGAAGGGCACCAGGTGCGCGGCCTGGACGACCTGTCCACCGGCGATCCGCAGGCACTCGCTCCGGATGTGCATTTCACACGCGGGGATGTGGCAGATCGCCCCAAATTGTGGACTTTGCTTCAGGATGTGGAGGTTGTCTATCATCTTGCCGCGCGCGTCTCAGTGCCGGAATCGATGGTCTATCCACGCGACTACAACGCGGTCAATGTGGGAGGGACGGTTGCCCTGATGGAAGCCTTGCGCGACGTGGGGATCAAACGGGTCGTCCTGGCGTCCTCCGGAGCCGTATACGGGGATCTTGATCAGCAGCCCCTTGAAGAAACTTCAACTCCCTTGCCCCGCTCCCCTTACGCGGTTTCCAAACTCGCCGCGGAATATTATGTGCGAACGATTGGCAGCCTCTGGAATATCGAAACGGTCAGTTTGCGAATTTTCAATGCCTATGGTCCCGGACAGCAAAACCCTGCCTCCCACCCTCCGGTCATCCCACATTATTTGCAGCAGGCTTTACGCGGCGGTACATTGGTCTCTCATGGATCGGGAGATCAAAGCCGCGATTATGTCTTCGTGGATGATGTAGTCAGCGCGATGGTGGCCGCCTCCACCGCCCCGGGTGTGAACGGCCTGGTGATCAACATTGGCTCCGGGGTGGAGACCACCATCAAGGGCCTGGTGCGTCTGGTTTTAGACGTCTCCGGCAGCAATTCCAACGTGGTATACCACACTCAAACCTCGGGAGGGGTCACACGCATGCAAGCCGATTTGACTCTTGCGCGTGAAAAACTCCGCTATCACCCATCGATCAAGCTGGAAGAGGGCTTAAGGCTGACGCTCAAACGGGATCCTAGATTCAACACCTTTCCTCAAGTAGCCTGACTGGCTAGGGGAATTCCCAGCCAATGAACCTCCCCAGAGAATTCTATTACCGCCCGACTCTGACCGTTGCCCGGGAATTGATCGGCGCGCGGTTGGTGAGAAGGTGGGATAAATTCACGCTCGCCGGCTTGATCGTGGAAACCGAAGCCTATATCGGCGAACAGGATCTGGCCTGCCACGCGAATGCCGGACGCACCCTTCGAACCGCGCCCATGTATGGTCCTCCCGGACATGCGTATGTTTACTTCACCTACGGCAACCACTGGATGTTCAACGTCGTCACCGAGCGCGAAGGGTTTCCGGCAGCTGTGTTGGTACGGGCTATTCAGCCGGTGGAAGGATTGACGATCATATCGAGGCGCCGCCGCGGAGGAGATACCTTAGGTCCGGGGAAGTTGACTCAAGCGCTGAACATCACAAAAATGCAGAATACAGCCGATCTGACAATCCGTGATTCGGGAGTGTGGATTGAAATGGGGGTTAGCGTCCCCAATTCTGCCGTGACGATTGGGCCGCGCGTGGGTTTAAACAAAACACCGGAACCCTGGCTTTCAAAACCATGGAGATTTCGGGTGAAGAATTGGGAGTTGGATATCTGAGGAGGATCAAATGGGTTTGCTCGATGGAAGGAATGCAATCATTTTCGGTCTTGCCAACGAACGCTCGATTGCCTGGGGAATTACTCAGGCTTTTCATCGTGAAGGGGCAACCCTGGGCATCAGCTATGCGGGAGAAACCCTTGAACGGCGGGTGAGACCGCTTGCCGGGCAGGTTGCGAGCAAATGGGTGCAAGAATGTGACGTCACCCGTGATGATCAAATTGCTGCAGCCGCTGAAAGCGCCGAAAAATCCTTTGGGAAGATCGATGTGCTCGTACACTCGATCGCCTTCGCCGGGCGGGAGGAGTTGACGGGCCCGTTCTACAACACCAGCCGCGAGGGTTTTAAGAATGCCTTGGACATTAGCGTCTTTTCATTCATTGCCCTGGCAAAGGCCTTTCAGCCATTGCTCAACCCGGGAGCTTCCCTGATGTGTTTGACCTATTACGGCTCGGTAAAAGTGGCCCCACACTACAACGTGATGGGCGTAGCCAAAGCCGCCCTGGAATCCTCCACCCGTTACCTGGCCTATGATTTCGGACCGCAAAAGATCCGTGTCAATGCCATCTCTGCCGGGCCGATCCGTACCCTGGCGGCGGCCGGCGTAGGGGGCTTCCGCGACATGTACAAGCACTTCGCAGATATGTCTCCCATGCGAGAAAATGTAACGATCGAGGACGTGGGCAATGCCGCAGTCTTCCTCGCCTCGGACCTCTCCCGGCACATCACTGGCGAGGTACTTTACGTCGATTCCGGATTCAACACAGTGGGTGTTCAGATGAATCCCAGGGAAGAAACCAAGGAGTAAGGTCCGCCCATTTTAGGACCGAAACGCAGATTCGTGGGGCGGAGGATTGTCCGCCCCTGCTTTTTTTAACGGTACAATTCTCCACATGTTCAAACGCACCACCACTTCCTCGCCGGATTCCCAGGCGGTACAAGCTGTCGAAAGGATCACCTCTGTGCTCGGTTCGGGGGTCATCTGGCATGGCAGCATCAATGGATCCGGCGGCGTCCGCATCGAAGGCGCTTTTGAGGGCGAAATCGCACTCCGCGGCATACTGGTTGTGGGTGAAACGGGACGGGTCACATGCCAGAACGTGCGCGCTAATACGGTTATCGTGGCCGGGGCCGTGAGGGGAAATATCACCACCCAAAAATTGGAGATTCGCACCTCGGGTCGTGTCTGGGGGGACGTCATCACAACCGCCTTCGTGACCGAGGAGGGGGCTTTCCTGCGTGGCCAGATTCGAATGGAGGAAACGGTCGAGCTTGACCTTGAACCGACTCCCGAGACTACGCCCTCCGAAGCCGCTCAGGAGGAATCGATCGCCCAAACCCAGTCGATTCGCAAGAACCCCGAACCGGTAATCGATACCACCCAAAAGTTGATGCGCAAGAAAAGAAAAGCCGTCTGATTCATGGACCCCGTCCCTCCATATGGGACGGCCCCCTCACAACTCATGAGAATTAGCGAACTGAAGGTTCACACCCTGCGGGAAGCCCCGAACAATGCGCGCACAGCAGGATTTGCATATCTTGTCCGCGCCGGTTTGATGTCACGAGAGGGTCAATGGCTGCCTCTTGGAAATCAATCGCTTGACCGCTTGCGCAAACTCTCCGACCCGCCCGCGTTCATCCACGGATTATCCCTGCCAATTCTGGGAATACGAGGCGATGCATACCTCCCTCTGGAAAACGGCCCAGTCCATTTGATTCATTGCGAACAATGCGGATATGCCGCCCGAAAAGAAATCGCCCAATTCAGGAAGACACCGTTTTCCACCGAAGCACAGCTTCCGCTCGAGAAGGTATCCACACCCGACTGTCACACGATTGAAGCGCTGGCATCCTTCCTCAACCTTCCCACGGAAAAAACGGCAAAAGCCTTGATGTTCAGCCGCCTCGCGGATGGTCGCTTCGTGTTCGTGGTGATACGCGGCGACATGACCCTGAGCGAGGAGAAACTGAGAAACCAAATCGGCGAATTCCGTGGCGCAACAACGGAGGAGATTCTCAGAGCGGGTGCAACGCCGGGATTTGCTTCTCCCATCGGGCTCCAAGACGCGTTGGTCCTTGCAGATGACCTGGTGCCTCTATCCCCGAACCTTGTGGGAGGCGCCAACGAGGACGGATTTCACCTGCTCCACACGAATTGCGGACGCGATTACACGCCGGACGCCATTGCCGATCTCATTCAGGCGAAAGCCGGGGATATGTGCCGGCATTGTGGAAACCCTTTGAAGGAATTGACCGCTTTTCACATTTTGGACAATGGGATTTTTCATCCCGACCGCCTGATCCTGGCGCTCGCCGAAATCCATCATGATGAAAAGGGCTTGACCCTCCCGCCGATGGTTTCACCCTTTGACGTGTATCTCATGCACATCCCGGGGAGGGAACGGGATACGTCCATGGATGCCGCGAATATCCATGATATCTTGGAGCACGCCGGGATAACCACCCTGTTTGACGATCGGGACGAGCGCGCAGGGGTAAAGTTCAATGACGCCGACCTGATCGGCTGCCCTGTTCGCATTACCGTTGCAGAAAAGCACATCAAGGATGGAATGGTAGAATTGAAACCACGCAGGGAAAAGGAATTCAAAATTATCCAACAAGGGAAAGTGGTCGAGGAAATCCAATCCTTGTTGAATCCCTAGGTTGAATCAGCGTATCTGAAAATGTCCTCCATGATTCCGATGTCCTCTCCTGACCTGACCGACGCAGATCGTCAGACTGTTCTAAACGTGCTGAATACGCCCAACTTGAGCATGGGCAGATATACCCCGGAGTTTGAAAAAGCGTTCCGCGACCTGACCGGAGCCAAACACGCCATCGCCGTCAATTCAGGTACCGCGGGATTGCACCTGTGCGTACGCGCCGCGGGGATCGGTCCCGGCGACGTGGTCATCACCACGCCATTTTCATTCGTCGCTTCCACAAACGTGCTGCTTTTTGAAAACGCCGTACCGGTGTTTGTGGATGTGGATTCACGCACCGGGACCATCGATCCCGCACAGGTGGCGGAGGCTGCGGAAAATATCCAGAAGCATCTGCCGCGCAGGAGCCCTTTGCAAACGAACCTTGACCTGAAGGCGCTACTACCCGTGGACGTTTTCGGCCAGCCGGCGGACATGGACGAAATCAATGCGATTGCGAAAAAGCACGGGGTTTCGGTAATCGAGGACTCCTGCGAGGCTCTCGCGGCCACCTACAAAGGCCGGCCGGCCGGCACCCTGGGCGATTTTGGAGTGTTCGCCTTTTACCCGAACAAACAGATCACCACCGGGGAGGGAGGGGTGATCGTCACGGATGATGACCAGGCGGCGGATCTCATGCGCGCCCTGCGTAATCAAGGACGCTCTCCGGGGGATACCTGGCTGCAGCATACTCATCTCGGTTACAACTATCGTATCGATGAAATGTCCGCTGCGTTGGGTGTTTCTCAAATGACCCGGCTGGATGAGTTGTTATGGAAGCGCGCCCAGGTGGCTGCATGGTACGAGGCGAGGCTAGCGGAGATCCCCGGCGTCGAGCTGCCATTTGTTGAAGCCTACACCACGCGCATGTCCTGGTTCGTATACGTCATCCGCTTCGATGCGAAAATCGACCGCGACCGTATGGCCGGCAGGCTGGCGAAGCGCGGCATCCCTGTGCGACCCTATTTCCTGCCCATTCATTTGCAGCCGTATATGGTGGAACGCTTTGGCTACAAACAAGGCGATTTTCCCGTGACAGAGGATCTGGGCAGACGCGGACTGGCGATTCCTTTCAGCGGCGTTATGCGCGAAGAACAGGTCGATCACGTGTGTGAGGCACTTCGCGTGGAGCTCACGCACGCATGACTGCAGATCACTTTCCTCCTCCGCGCCAACGGGGGTTGATCGTTCATGCAGTCATCCTCGCCATCCTGGTTGCCATCGCCGTCACCGGCGTCGTAAACATTTCACGATTGGAAATCGGCACGGAGTTCCTGATCTCCCTGCTGGCAGCCGTTTTTTCCTTTCTGCCGATCCCGATCTTTGCTTATAGAGCTTATTCGCTCTTGCGGGCGGATTACCTCCTGGATCGTGACAGTCTCGCCATTCATTGGGGATTGCGATTGGAAGATATTCCATTAACCGATGTTGAATGGATTCGTCCAGCCAGCGACCTGACCCAACCGCTCTCGCTGCCTGCGCTCCATTTGCCTGGTGGATTGATTGGATCCCGCCGGCACCCGGATCTCGGCCTGGTGGAATTTCTCGCCTCCGACGCGAGAAAGCTTCTTTTGGTTGGCACGTCCAAACGTGTATATGTGATCTCACCGGAAAATCCTGCAGCCCTTCTGCAGGCATTCGCCCGCGCAACAGAACTGGGAAGCATTAAACCAGCCGAACCCAGGTCGGTGTTTCCGTCGTTCATTGTGAGTCAAGCCTGGAAGAGCAGCCTCGCGCGTTTTCTGTGGCTATCTGCCTTGTTTCTCAACCTGGGGCTGTTCATTTGGGCGAGTTTCATCATCCCCACAACGCCGCGGGTTGCGCTGGTTCCATTTTTCGCGGGAAGTCCACTTCAAACGGTTCCTTCCTCGCAGTTGATCATATTTCCCCTCGCCAGCCTGCTGCTCTCTGTTGCGGGATGGATCGCCGGCTTGTATTTCTATCGTTGGGAGAGGGAACGAGTGCTCGCCATGATCGTCTGGGGCAGCAGTACACTGACCGGTCTCTTGTTTCTTCTGGGCGTTTTATTCGTCATCGCCACACCGATATGAATCCGTTCAGCCAATTTGTTCTCGGACTCCTCCTTGCCGTACTCATCGCCTGGCTGGCGTACCGCGCTCGCAGCCTGAACCTCAGCGGCGCTTGCGCAGCCGCCCTGACGGGAACCGTCATCTTCGGAATTGGCGGATGGCGATGGGCAGTTTTGCTGCTCACTTTTTTCATCACTTCTTCCATCCTGAGCCGTAGCTTCGACCGACACAAACGCTCCCTGCATGAGAAATACTCCAAGGGTCATGAAAGGGATGTTGGTCAGGTATTGGGCAATGGGGGGGTTGCCACCTTGTTCGCCGCGCTCCACGGGTTTTTCCCGGGGGAATCATGGCCATGGCTCGGCTTCGCCGCCTCGCTCGCGGCGGTCAACGCCGATACCTGGGCTACCGAACTCGGTGTATTGATTGCAGGCCAACCCAGGCTGATCACAAACCCGCGTCGAGTTGTGGAAAAGGGCACCTCCGGGGGGATTTCCCCTTTCGGCACAGTTGCCTCCCTGGCTGGCGCCGCATTAATCGCGGCTCTTACCACGCTGTTGACACCACACTCTGCCGGGTTTCCCCTCTTCCTCGCACTAACCCTGGCCGGGGTTGCCGGGGCGTTGTTCGATTCATTCCTCGGCGCCACCGTTCAGGCCATTTATTTTTGTGAGAAGGATCAAAAGGAGACGGAACAACATCCGTCTCATTCCTGCGGCTCACGCACAATTCAGGTTCGCGGCTGGAGCTGGTTGAACAATGATCTGGTTAATCTTGCGTGCGGGGCGTCAGGCGTGCTGATATTCTTCTTACTTCCATGAGGATCCCACATTCTAAAATGTATTCAGCTCAAGGGTTATCACCCAGGTAACCGCGCCAGATCTTGAAATCCTTCAAGCCCGAGCCTCCCAGGAATTCCTTCACGATCGAATTTGTTGGTACATGGGAGGCCTCCAGGGGGAGAAACCATTCCAGGAAGGCAAGCAGGCGCCGGGCTTCGATAAATTCCGGGGAGCGATGTTCCACCTGCCGTAAGAGCGGCTCCGCCAGGGGTTTGAGCACGGACAATTCATAAACCAGGGCTGAATTGAACATGATATCCGCGTATTCCTGAAAGGGAAAGATGTGCCGCTTCTCCCCGCGGCGCACGGATTCCCATCGGCTGATCGTCTGTGTGGCTGAATAGCCGCGATCGCGCGCGTCACGCACGATTCGGCGAATCAGCCGCGTATCCGTGGTGGAGACCCGATTATGGCGGTCGAGATTGATCTGGGTAAGGGCGGAGACGTAGATTCGGAATGCTGATCCGGCCCAACGGTCCGGGATGAGCCGTGGATTCAATCCATGAATCCCCTCGAGAATCAACGGCTGACCTTCCTTCAATTGGATGGCATCCCCTGCCTCTCTTTTTCCCGTTTTGAAGTTGTAGTAGGGCAAATGGATCCTTACCCCGTTCAATAAGCGCTCCAGGTCCTCTGCCAGCAATTTCAAGTCCAACGCCTCGATGGCTTCAAAATCCGGCTTACCGTCCTCCCCAGGCGGGGTTTGATCGCGATCGATGAAGTAATGATCCAATTCAAGCGGGAACGGTGAAATTCCGCGTGCCAGGAGCCGAATGGCAAGTCGCCGGGAGGTCGTCGTTTTGCCGGAGGAGGAAGGACCGGCGAGCAGGATGATGCGTGATTGGTTCTGCACGATCTGCTGTGCGATATCGGCAAGATGCTGCTCGTGCAGAGCCTCAGAGACCAGGATGAGCTCATCCGCGCGCCCGAACTGAATGGCATCGTTCAGTGCACCGACATTGCCGATATCCAATGTCTCCAACCAGTCGCCGTATTGTCGAAAGGCGCTGATCAGCTTCGGATAATGTCCCATCGGTTCGAGCTGGGTGGGTGCATGCCGGCGGGGAAACTGGAGGATGAAACCGCCTTCCACCGGGCGAAGGTCAAACCAGCGAAGATAGCCGGTGGACGGGACCATGTATCCATGCATGTAATCCATCTTGCCATTGAGCAGGTACATGGTCAGGTAATCCTTGCGGCGGTGAGCAAAGAGGCGGACCTTATCCGTTTCGCCGCGCTGCTTGAAATACTCCACCGCCTGCTGGATCGGCACCTCTTTGCGCTCAAAAAGAAGATCCTGTTGGACGTGTTTTTTCATGGCAGCCTTAAGCGCATCCAGATCCGCGGACGTCAATGCAGCCCGACCGGCAACTTCGCAATAAAAACCGCCGGAGGACACAGAATGGTCGATGAATAACCTGCCATTCGGAAACAGATCGGTAAACACCATTTCGAGCAGGAAGACCAGCGATCGGCGATAGATGCGCGCCCCATCCGCGCTATCCATGGTGACGGGTCGGCACTTCGATTCGATCTCGATGCGATAGGTCAGTTCGTGGATCTCATTGTTGATAATTGCGGCCACGATGGGTGCAGAAAAATCCGCCTCGACTTGTCGGAGAAATTCCCCCACTGCCGCCCCTCTCGGCCCGGAAAGTGTGCGGCCATCGGGCAGAACCAATCCAACTTCGGCGGGAGAAGGAACGATACGAAAGTTCATTTCATCATCAGGTCTCCCGCCCTGGTGAGTTTCTCCGGTTGACCTGCGAAGGCATTCAAAGGGATCTCTTTTTTCGTAAGGGCGAGCAGCGTGTTGGTCAGTAATCGATTGACCGGTGTGGGTACACCGGTCTCAATCCCACTTCGGACCACTGCACCGTGCAGGTATTCGACTTCACTCTGCCCGCGTCCGGAGTGAAGGTCGATGTGAAAGGAAGGCATTTTTCCTCCACGGCCGGCTCCCGCGGCACGCGCAAGAAATGGCCTGGACATCCAAAGCGGCCATTTCGCAGCCCATGCCAGGGCACGCACAGGCGTCCCCGGAAGATTTACCACATTCAACCCCCTGGCCCTCATGACCTCGAGGCATTCGCACAGCATACTAATTTCGAGGCGATACAGGTCCGGGTTTGCGAACACCTCTGCAGCAGTCATATCCAGAATGGCAGAAGTCGGATTGGCGATAAGATTGGTCAGCATTTTGGACCATTTCATGGACTGTGCGTCGGAAAACAGCTGGCAGTTGAGAAACGCCTCATCCAGCGCACCCGCCACTTTTTCCGAGAGCGGATGACCGCGGGCAACCCCCACGCCGCGCAATTTCTCGAGAAGGATATCGCCAGGGCCTCTTCGCCCGATGGCCGTTGTCACAGTTCCATACAGTACCCGATCATCGCCGAGAACTTCTGCGAGAATTTTTTCGTTTTCCACGCCGTTGGACAGACACAGTACCGGTGGCATTCGCTGCGCAGCCGGCCGCATCGCCTCCACTGCAGCCGGGGTATCAAAGGACTTCAATGCAAAGACGGCAAGATCAAATGGACCAAAGCTCAACGCCTCTGCCAGTGAGACGGCGCATGCAAATCTGCGCGCATCGAGAACAAATCTTGCGTCATCCTTTCGCCTGGGATCGATGGTTAAATCCAGTCTCAATCCGCGATCACGCAGGATTTCAACCACTTTTGGTTGTTCGATGAAAACAACAGAATGCCCCGCCAATGCCAGCGAACCACCGATATAGGTTCCAACAGCACCTGCGCCGAAGGTGAGGATCTTCATCGAAGACGGATTCATAGGATCTGTCATTCCTCCCTCCCCCTCCTTATTCCGTTTCCTTCCAATGCGTGTGGTCGTTAAGATTGTCAATCGCCCAGCGGTGCTGGTTAGGGTAGTACGTCAATTGGGCAAAAGCCGTGTTCCCAAACCGAAACCGCGTCCCGGCATTGTTGGCTTGCGGTGTCACTCCGACCACCGCGTGCAAGAACTGATTCAATAATCCCCCGTGAGAGACGATCAAGTATCTGGCGGGATCCCGCTTGAGGAGATTGTGCAAGGCCTGCCCGGCTCGCAGAAACAACTCCCAATCCCCTTCGCCGTCCATCCCAACTGGATCATATGGGGTGGTGAATTGTGAGGGTTGGTAATTCTGTCGTACTTCATGAACGGTCAGTCCGGCAAATTCGCCATTGTTGCGTTCGAGAAAAAGAGGATCAAATTCGACGTTCACATCCAGCGCGCCTGCAATGATCTCGGCGGTTTCCCGTGCGCGAGCCAGCGGGCTTGAAAGCACCAGATCAAATTTGACCTGCTCCCTTAACCAACGATCTGCCAGCGCCTGTGCCTGGGCACGCCCGGTGCGGGTGAGAGGAAAATCTGCCTGACCCTGCCAACGCGATTCCGCATTCCCCACCGATTCGCCGTGCCGCAACAGGGTAATCAGGAATGACGGATTCCGATTATCCACCATCATCCTCATCCTTGCGGATCAGGTAGACCGGCCTTTTCTTGACTTCCTGAAAAATGTATCCCACGTAGACACCGATGAAGCCCAGTAAAGCCATGAGCATTCCCCCCACGATCAAGATCACAAACATCAGCGAACTCCAGCCTCGCGCCAGGTTGGATGTTTGCCCGGTAATCCAAAAGGACAGGACATAAACCATTTCCATGGCCGCCAGACAAAAAAGTAACAAACCAAGGCTAAGTCCTATATACAATGGCGCGAGGGAAAAGGAAAATACCGCGTCCATTGCCAGGCGGAACATCTTGCCGAGAGAGTACTTGGAAGTTCCACTCAGCCTTTCCCGCGGTTCGTAAGGCAGAATAATTGTCTTGAATCCAATCCACGAAACCATCCCTCGCAGAAAGCGATGGTATTCCGGCATGGATTTCAGTGCATCCACCGCCTGTCGCGAAAGGGCGCGAAAATCCGCTGTTCCCGGCAGGACGTGCGTCCCGCTGATGGCATTGATCAGCCGGTAGAACAGGCCGGAGGTCCACTTCTTGAAGGAAGGGGGCAGAGCCTGGTCCATGCGCTGGGTCTGAACGACATCGTATCCTTGCAAGATCAAATCCAGCATCTGCGGAATCATCTCCGGAGGATGCTGACCATCTCCGTCCATGGTGATCACAACATCGCCGGCCGCCAGGTCCAGGCCAGCCGAGAGCGCTGCCTGGTGACCAAAATTCCTGGATAGTGTAATCGGAACGAGACGCCTATCCTTTTTTACAAGAGATGCGAGCGTGCCGGGTGTGGGATCGCTTGATCCATCATCGATGAAATAAAAAGAGAAAGTATACGGCAGTTGATCCACCGTCTTGAGAAGGCGTGTAAAAAACTGACGTACAACCTCGGATTCATTATAGACCGGCACCACAATGGCTACGCGCAAATTCTTCTTTTTCATGATCATTCAGGTTCGGGATTGTACCATCCGGAAGTCCCCTCTTTCTACAGCTCCTCCTCCAGCAACTGCAGTAAATATTCGCCATAGCCGTTCTGCTTCAAGCTTTGACCCAGGCTCTGCAATTGATCCCTGGTAATAAAGCCCGTCCGATACGCCACCTCCTCCGGACAGCCGATCATCAATCCCTGCCTTTCCTCCACGGTCTGGACGAAATTTGAAGCCTGCAGCAGGTTCTCATGCGTACCGGCATCCAGCCATGCAACACCACGCCCGAGCGGTTGAACCATTAATTGACCCATTTCGAGGTAGACGCGGTTCACATCCGTGATTTCCAATTCCCCGCGCGGCGAGGGTTTCAGGGTTCGGGCAATTTCAGAGACGTGACGATCATAAAAATACAATCCTGGAACGGCGTAACGCGATCGGGGTTTTTTCGGCTTTTCCTCCAGGCTGATCGCCCTGCCTGTTTCATCGAATTCCACGACACCATAGGCGGAGGCATCCCGCACCGGATAGGCAAAGATTTGAGCCCCCTGCGTGAGTTCGGCGGCTGCCCGCAAATGGTCCCACAACCCG
>VGNF01000059.1 GCA_016866195.1 Chloroflexota bacterium
CCCCCTCCATCGCCGGGGACAGAATTCATCGTCCTGGTGAATCCGGGCAGCGGCAGCGGCACCCTGCGGCTTGATTTGGTCGACAACGACAGCATCATTGACGGCTCCTCTCAACCCCTTGGAGGATTGGGACAAGCAAATGGCAGTTTCTCTACTGGAGACGCGTATACGATTAATCGTACTGTGCGCCAGATCACCTCAGTCCATTTCAGGTCGAATGGAACCAACGACGGCTGGGTTCTCGAAACGAGCGAGGAGGCAGGAACGGGCGGCACAGTGAATGCCCATGTGCCGCTGTTGATTCTGGGGGATGACGCGCAGGATCGCCAATTCAGATCGATCCTCCACTTTCCCACCCAGCATTTGCCGGATAATGCTGTCATTACCCAGGCCATCCTGGCCGTTAAGTTGCACGGAATCGCAGGAAATGATCCGTTCTTGACGCACGGAAAGATCGCGATCGATCTTCAATCCGGATATTTTGGATCGGCGGGCTTCTTCGGTATGGGCAGCCTGGATCCCACTGATTTCCAAAGTCCCGCCACCCTGCCTTCTGCAGGGAGCATATCGAACAGTCCCGTGGGCGGGTGGTATTGGACGATATTGCAGACATCGGCTTACCCGTTCATCAATTTACAGGGAATCACCCAACTGCGGTTGAGGTTTGAAGCGGAGGATAATGACGATCTCGGTGAAGATCTCATTGGATTCTACAGCGGGGATTATGAATTGATATCGGAACGCCCGAGGCTGATTATTGAATATTACCTGCAGCGATGATCGGCCGCTACGAGGTGAGACCACTGTTCCTTTACCGAATCAGGTGACAATAGCCCCGGCAGCTTCTCCTTTTGGCGGTATTTGGCAGGGGACTGACTTGGATGATGGCAGTGTGATCACTGTCACCCTGTCGCAGTCCGAACAAAATCTGACTGGTTCTTTCACGGATACTTTTAGCGGTACCGTTCCACCTCCCGGATTTGAAGGCGGCGGCTCAGGCACAGTGACCTCCGCCTCCACTGCACAAATGACATTCAATCTGACACGATCGGATGGCAGGACACTCAGTGTGGACTTTAGTCTTGAGCTTTCGAATGGAAATAACACACTTACGATGTACCCGGCAGGAATCCCACCTATCGTCCTGCAGCGCTTGCCGGGAGGTTGATTTGAAGGTAAAAACCCCTTTTACCAAAATTAGATGACAGGAAAATGATCATTGCATGGTACGACAACTCGCTGTAGTTGTGCTATCCACCAGGAGAGACTTCCGATGATATGCAGGTTTCAGAAGTCTTGCTTCATAACAACAGCCTTGCCGGATTTTCCAAAAATCCCGCGAGCCCTTGCATGAATTGCGCGGCTTCAGCGCCATCACTGATGCGATGGTCAACTGATATGGTTGCTTTCATTCTCCAGCCTGCTTTGATGGTTCCATTTTCCACAACGGGAACTTCGCGTGCGGAACCCACAGCCAGGATCGCGGCTTCAGGTGGATTGATTATTGCTATGAATTCTTCGACGTCGTACATACCAAGGTTGGAAGTGGAGAAGGTCGAGCCTTCCACGTCCTCTGATTTGACCTTACCCTCGCGCGCGCGACCTGCCATGGCTTTGACTTCAGACGAGATCTGGCGGAGTGATTTTTGATCCGCGTCTTTGACAACAATGGTCAACAAGCCGCCCGCGACTGTTACGGCTACCCCGATGTTGATATGACCAAAATGAATCACCTCATTCCCCCGTATCGAAGCATTCAGGTTGGGAAACTGTCTGAGAGTTAGGGCAGTTGCTTTTAGGAGGAAATCGTTGACCGAAATTTTTTCATTTTCCGGAAGGTACTCAATAAGTTGTTTGCGGATTTCCAGTAGGGAATCCATCTTATATTCATGGGTCACATAGAAATGCGGAATGGTCTGCTTGGATTCCACCAGGCGGCGTCCAATGGCCTGACGGAGTTTGGTGGTGGGGACAGCCTTGTCGTCAGGGGTTTGCAGGATGGTGGAGGATAAGCCGTGGACCAGGGTCTGCGATCCGCGATCTACGCTTTGCGTTCCACCAGGAGCGAGAGCTGCCTCGATGTCCTTCCGAACGATGCGTCCACCGGGACCCGTGCCTTGAATCCGGGAAAGATCCATTCTGCGCTCACGGGCAAATTTTCTTGCCAGGGGCGAGGCTTTGACTCGGCTCGGTCCATCCATCAATGCTGCTTGCATGCTGCCCGGCATTGCGGATAAATCAGCCAAAGGGCCGGCATTTTGAATGGCAGGGAGTGGTGTCGTCGATTTTGGGGATTCCGCTGAGGCAGTCCGTTCAGGATCCGCAAGAAACTCCCTTTCAATTTTTTCCCCGGCTTGTCCAATGACTGCGATCGGGGCGTTTACCGGAACGACAGTACCTTGATCGACGATATGCTGAAGGACGATACCACTGGCGGAGGATTCGACCTCCACTGTCGCCTTGTCCGTCTCGATTTCAGCCAGGACCTCGCCCTTGTTGATGGTTTCTCCAACTTGTTTCACCCAGCGAATGAGCGTGCCTTCAGCCATGTCAAAACCTAGTTTTGGCATATTGATGGTATCGGCCATTATTTCAACACCTCTCTGGCGGCGGCAGTGATATCCGCCACCTGCGGAAGCGCGGCTTGTTCGAGGGTTCGATTGTATGGAAGAGGCACCTCCTTCTGCGCCACGCGCAGAATGGGGGCATCTACAAAATCGAATGCCTGTTCGTATATTCGGCTTGCGACTTCAGATCCGATGCCAAAGGATTTCCAACCTTCCTCGACCACGATGGCGCGGTTGGTCTTCATGAACGAACTCAGAACAGGTTCCATGTCGAGCGGGCGCAGGGTCCGTAAATCCACGATCTCGGCCTCGATACCTTCCTTCGATAGCTCTTCGGCAGCCTTGAACGACAACTCGAGTCCTTTGCAGTAGGTAATGATGGTCAGATCCCGGCCTGCGCGTTGAATTTTGGATTTTCCAATGGGGATGACGTATTCACCTTCGGGCACCTCGCCGCGGACCTGATACATCGTGGCGTGTTCGATGAACAGGATCGGGTCATCGGATCGAATGGCGGTTTTGAGCAGCCCCTTGGCGTCCTCGGGAGTGCCGGGCGATACGACCCTTCGACCTGGAAAATGCGCGAAGATTGCGTCGGGAGTCTGCGAATGAGTGGCGCCCAATTGGCGTCCGCCGCCGCCGACCGCGCGAATTACCAGAGGCAGGGTGAACTGGCCGCCAAACATGTATCGCAATTTTGCCGCCTGGTTGACGATGTAGTCCATGGCAGAAAAGGCAAAATTGATCGTCATCAATTCCGCGACCGGGCGTTGGCCGACCATGGCCGCGCCGATCGCCGCACCGATGATCGCGTTCTCGGCTATGGGTGTGTCTTTTATCCTGGCGGGTCCGTACTTGTCATAAAAACCTTTGGTCACAGCGTAGGTTCCACCCCACACTCCCACTTCCTCGCCCATGATGAAGACAGCCGCATCACGGTCCATTTCCTCCATCAATGCCTGGGAGATGGCTTCCCGCATCGTTATTTTCGACATTTACATCCTCGTGTGCTTCAGACAAACCCGGACAACTAACGATTGATCACAGTTCATTTAAGTTGCGCGGGGTCTATTCCGCGTAGATATCCTTGAACAATTCTTCCAATGCCGGTTCGGGGGATGCCTCGGCAAATTCAACAGCCTGGTTGACCTCGATTTCCACGCGGGCTTCGATTTCATCCAGCCCTTTGCGGGTGGTCGCTTTTTTGTCCAATAAATATTTGTTGAAAATTCCAATCGGATCGTTTTCCTGCCATTGCTTCACTTCCTCTGCCTTGCGATACCGCTCAGGGTCTCCCATCGAATGCCCGCGGAAACGGTAGGTGTCTGCCTCCAAAAGATAGGGCTGACTGGTCTTGCGGACGAAATCAATCGCTTCCCTGGCTGCGGAATATACTTTCATCACATCCATTCCATCCACCTGGCCGTTCTTCATCCCGTATCCCTCTGCTTTTTGACGGATTTCCGTGACTGCCGATGCCCGCTCAACAGCCGTTCCCATTCCATATTGGTTATTTTCACAGATCCACAAGACTCGCAGGTTCCAGGTCTTGGCAAGATTCAAAGCCTCATGGAAATAGCCGATGTTCGTCGCGCCGTCCCCGAACATGCAAAGGGTGACATTGTCATTTCCCGCGTACTGATCCCCGAGGGCAAAACCTGAAGCGATCGGGAGATGACCACCGACGATCGCATGACCTCCCCACATGTTCTTGGATGTATCTGCCATGTGCATTGAACCGCCCTTTCCCTTGGATGTGCCGGTGACCTTGCCAAGCAACTCCGCCATCACCTCCTTGGCGGAGATCCCGCAATTGGTGGCCACGCCATGATCGCGGTAGGCTGTAATCACTCGATCGCGCGGTTCTCGGGCGGCGATCAGCCCTGTGGAAACGGCTTCCTGACCGATGTACAAATGCATGAACCCCCCAATCCTTCCCTGTTGATATAACTCGGCGCCGCGTTCTTCCACGCGCCGGATGAGGACCATTTGGTAATACAGGTCCAAAAGCACTTCTTTTTTCATGAAGCTCTCCGGTACAATCGAGATCCGTGATGTTGAATGCCAGACAAACTAACACCGGGGAACCCCCGGCGTTTTGTTTTTTTTTGAACAAGTCGTGGATTATATCAGAGAACAAAGACATTCTTCCCGTCAAGGAAAGGGGTCGGTTTTGATCCAATATCCCTCCTGTTCTTCAAAGCCCGCGCACAATTCCCTGCGATTTGATATAAAATTATCCGCATGGACTGGCTGAGTGGTTCGAAAAAAGGTGAAATCAATAAACTCATCCAACAACTGGGCGACTCGGGATACAGGGATTTTGCAATCGAGGAGTTGACCAGGCGCGGCTCTGAATCCACGCCATATTTGATTGCAGCTTTGCACACCGAAGACCAAGACCTGGTGTCCGCGATTCAGGCAATCCTGGTTCGCATTCCGGGGGCAGAGTCCGCCTTGGTAGTAGCATTTCAAACCGCTCATCCCATCGTTCGCGGGTGGGCGGCTGAAATCCTCGGCAGAAGACGGGATCGAGCGACAATCCCACTTCTCTTATCAGGACTCAACAGTGATTATTTTACCGTTCGGTCAAAATCCGCGCTTGCTCTGTCGGAGATTCGAGACCCGTCAATCATTCCCAATCTCCTGCCCTTGCTGAGAGATCCACACGCTGCGGTCCGGTCTGCTGCCTGCACGGCTGTGGGAAGCTTTCGTAAACCTGAGACATTTGATGAGATCGCCAATGTTCTCCTGGAGGATCAAAAGATCGAAGTCCGTCAGTCCGCCGTTCGATCTCTTGCGGAAGCCAGACATCCTGCTGTGATCCCATACTTAATGGATGCGTTAAGAGATTCATTCTGGTGGTATGAACGGGAACAGGCAGTGTCAGACTTATTCGAATCGATACTGAAAATGGGGGAGATGATTTTGGACCCACTGCTCGAGGCGCTGGAGGATCCGGAAAGGACCGTTCGCAAATTCTCGGCAACGCTTTTAGGTCGGATCGGACACCCACGGGCGATCGAACCGCTCGCCAATTCCCTATACGATTTGCACCACGAGGTGGGCCGGGCAGCTGCGGAAGCTTTGGCTTCGTTTGGTTCGCAAGGATTGGATCCACTACTCGATGCACTCCGTCATCCGGAAGTGGGAGTGCGCAGCATCATCGTCGATGCCCTGGCGAATGTCCAGGATGCGCGGGTGGCGCCGGAATTGATTCGGTCACTTACGGATCCCGATCGTGGGATCAGGAAGCAGGCAATTCTATCTCTGAAGCGGGTCCCCGATTCCAGAGCGCTGTCTGCATTGCAGGGAATTGCAGCCGACCGGTCCGACCGGGAATTGTCAGCGCTGGCGAAACAAGCTCTTGCCGCCCAGCAGGCGGGTTAAACCTAGTTCAAGCCAAGGAGTTTGATAATCGCCGGGGCAATTCCTGTCAGGTCCTGAATTCCTGCCAGAAACCGCTGCCGGTCTTCCAGTTTCCCCATGAGCAGTAGAGGCACATCTGCATTTGTATGCCTGCGCGTGGACAGGTCTTCCATGTTGCCGTGGTCGGATGTGACCAGGATCAATCCGTCAGAAAATAACCAGTCGTGGGACATTCCCTGCAGGACCTCGTCAAAAACTTCCAGCTGACGTACTGCCCAATCCATGTCTTGTTTATGGCCGGCATAGTCGCTGGCCCAATATTCGAACATCGCAAAATCATACATTCGAGCCAGGTCGGACAATTTCTTACCAGCCTGAACGGGTTCCAAGATGGGTGCGTCCGGGAATCCCAGCAATTCCCGCCAGCCTGAACCTGTAAAATCTGCCGAGAGGGCATCGCCTTCATAGAGATTTTGTTTGGTAAAGAGGGACAGCCCGCTATTGGTCAATGCCAGTGGAATAGCGGAATAAATTCTGCGACCCGAATCGATTCCATCAAAATAGCGTGGGGGATAGGCGTTCAGGAGCGCAGTTTTCCTGCCGCCTCGATGAATCTGGGAGAACAAGGTATTTCCATCGAGATACTTCGCAATCGCCGGATTTGGTTTGGGTCCATAATGATAGCCGAGCGCCATTGGAATATTGATTCCTGTCAACAAGGCTGCCTGTCCGCTGGCTGATTGTGGCAGACCGTCAACGCCCAATCCGGCGTCGATTGCCAAAAGGGAAGCGTAATCGCCTTCGAACGGAGCAGCATGCCTCGTCAGCATATTTCCATCAAGGATGGATTGAAGATATGGCATTTGGGCACGCGCAAATGGATTTACCGCTGGATCCTGCTCCCCTAATCCAACACCATCCAGGAAAAGGAAAAGAATTCTCATGGCATCAATATCAATGGATTTGGGTATTGATAGGTTAACCAAACGGAGGGCTGTCCCTTCCGATCAAAACCGTTCCTGCGGGAAATGAGGATAAAGGATTGTTTCGAGATGGACTCGAGATCCGCCTCGATCAGCCCCGGTCCTGATAGACGATGGTCCTGCTTGAAAAAACCGTAGACCAACCAATATCCTTTTGTATCGATGATTCGTGTCAATTGGTCGAGGTACTTGTGTTTGTTGTCGATGGTGTGAAAACAGCCAATATCCAGAACGAGACTGTATGGTCCGCTGACGTGCAGCAATTGGGTTGCATCGTCGATCGAAAATTTTACTTTTACTCCTGCTTTGGCTGCTTTTCGCCGGGCGATGCGGATGGCGAGCCGCGCAAAGTCAATCCCTTCCACCTGCCATCCGGCTCTGGCAAGAGTGATCGCATTCGTTCCGGTGCCGCACCCGATGTCCAGGGCGCGGCCCGGGGGATTGGTTTGAATAAATTCCAGCAGTTCTGGAGGGCTGATTCCACTTTCCCAGGGTGGGGTGCCAAGATATCCAACGTTGAAAAAGAGACGTCGCAGGACGCTCATTGCAATGTATCGCGCACCTGCTGCGGGTCGAAACTTCCAACAGTGCGCCATACTTCGTTTCCATCTGCGTCGAAATAAATGAATGTTGGAGTGAATTCAAACCCGTACACAGGGGCGAGTTCCTGTGCGATCTCTTCCTGAATATTTAATCGGACGATGATAAGTCGGTCACCAAGTTCCTTCTCCAGCCCGTCGACGACGGTTTTCACCTGTGTGCAGACCAGTCAGTAGGGGGATTGAAACTCGAGCAGGACGGGCGTTCCATTTCCGATCATCGCCTGGACGCGCTTCGCGTCATCCATTAACGGTGTCTGGCGTGGATGGAGGATCGACCAGGATGCGTAGATCCCGGTCACAATCAATGCGAAGGAAAGATAATCGCTGATCTTCGGTTTATTCGTCAGTAAAATGATCGCGCTGAGGACGGTAAGCAGCAGGGCCGCGATCGGCCAGAAATTGGCCATCACATCCATCATCATGGCAAATTCAATCCGGATGATCTGACTTTGACAATTCAATCACCTTATTTTACAATCACGCAGCTGAACGCCAGAGTATTTATATCCCAGCTTTAGGAAGGGAAACAATGAAGGATTATACCACCGAGCAACTTCGCAACATTGCGCTGGTCGCACATGGAGGTGCGGGGAAAACAATGTTGGCGGAGGCGTTTTTGCATGTCACGGGAGCCACAACCCGACTGGGGAAAGTCGAGGAAGGGACCACGGTCTCGGATTACGATGAAGAGGAGCAGCGCCGCAAGATCTCACTTTATTCGAGCGTTATTCCGATTGAACATCATGACCATAAAATTAATGTGATCGATGCCCCGGGATACACCGATTTTGTCGGTGAGGCCATCTCCGCATTGAGCGTGGCGGATGGTGCTGTCATTCTGGTGGATGCGGTGGCTGGAATTGAGGTCGGAACAGAATTGGCCTGGCGTTATGCAGATCAGTTCAAGCTTCCGCGTTTCTTTGTGATCAACAAAATGGACCGTGAGAATGCCAATTTCGAAAAAGCGTACGAGGCCATCGAGGAATTCGTCCGAATGCATGGCAAGCGCGCGTTGAAGGTCCAGCTACCAATTGGCGAAAAGCATGCGTTCAAGGGCGTGGTCGACATCATCGGCATGAAGAGTTATCTTGGAGATGGGAAATCCACCGGTGAAATCCCTGCGGAGATGAAAGAAGCGACGGAAAAAGCTCACTTCGTCCTGGTGGAGGCGGCGGCGGAGGGCGAGGACGAGTTGATGGAGAAATATCTCGAAAAAGGCTCGCTGTCGGACGAGGAAATGGTGCGCGGCTTGAAAGATGTTGTTCATGCCGCAGACTTCATCCCTGTTTTTTGCGCGGCCGGTGCGCATGAAATTGGTATTTTGGCTTTGCTTAATGACATCGTTGATTTGATGCCATCGCCTTTGAACGGTCCCAAGCGTGTGGCTCAGGGAAGAACCGGCGAAGAGGAGCTAAAGGCGTTGGATTCTGAGCCTCTGGCGGCTTACGTCTGGAAAACCACGGCGGATCCCTTCGTTGGAAAAATGACCTATTTCCGCATATTATCTGGATCTATTCAAGCAGACGCGCATGCGTGGAACCAGAATAAAGGCGTGGATGAACGCATGGCAGGCTTGCATTTCCAGCGAGGGAAGGAGCCCATTCCGGCGAAGGTGGCTCACGCAGGTGACATCGTATCGGTCTCCAAATTGAATGTAACGGCAACCGGTGACACACTATGTGATAAAGGGCATCCTCTTACAGTCAAGCCGCCGGTTTTCCCGGCTGCCCTGTATCGCGTCGCGATCACACCCAAGACACAAGCTGATGCTGCAAAGATTACACCGACGTTAACCCGTTTGTGCGAAGAGGATATGACCCTCACCTGGCAAAACGATGCGGTTACACGCGAGACGGTCCTGCAAGGGATGGGCGACCAGCACATCGATGTGGCTTTGCGCAGGGCTCAGACCAAATTTCAGGTTGGGCTTGGCATGCATGAACCGAAGATCCCGTACCGTGAAGGGATCACCAGAAAGGCATCGGCTCAATACCGGCATAAGAAGCAAACCGGGGGGGCCGGCCAGTTCGGCGAAGTTCACCTGCGAATTGAACCGTATCCGGACGGCGATTTTGATTTTGTGGATGAGCTGGTGGGGATGAACCTTTCCCGTTCCTATCTTCCGCCGATCGAAAAGAGCATCCGCGCCACGATGGAACGCGGCGCCTTTGCCGGTTATCCCATGAACAACGTACGCGTGATCGTTTATGATGGCAAGGAGCATGAGGTCGATTCGAAGCCGGTGGCATTCGAAATCGCCGGAAGGGAAGCGTTCAAGCTCGCCGTACAGGAGGCCGGCCCGGTGCTGTTCGAACCCATCATGAATGTTCGGGTAACCGTGCCGGATTCAAATATGGGCGATGTGATGAGCGATCTGAACACCCGCCGGGGCCGCGTGCAGGGCACTGAGGCGGAACGCGGCAGCACTACGGTCATCGCGCATGTACCCATGGCGGAGATGACCCGTTACACGACGCAAATCCGCTCGATCACGGGCGGGCGGGGATATTTCACGATGGAATTGGATCATTACGAGATCGTGCCGAACCATATCGCCGGCGCGATCATCGAAGCGCATAAGAAGGAATTGGAAGCTAAGAAGGACGAGTAGACCCAAAAGTCGGGAGGCCCTCCCGTCCTTGTAACCCCAATGGACCTAGACCCATGCCTTCAGTGCGTCTTCCGGCCATGATGAAGTTCTATGTAAACGGTCAGAATGAGGTTTTCATTCCCGGGGTTACACTTTCAGAATTGGTGGAAAACCTGGTGGAACAATATCCTGGCTTGCAACCCCATTTACTGGATGCTCAGGGGAATCTGAGGCGATATTTCAACTTATTCATAAATGGTGTCCATGTGCGGGATCTGGAGGGGATGCAGACACCATTACAGGATCAGGACCGCATCATCCTTATGGCATCTGCGGCGGGGGGTATTTTTGCATTGACAAATCGGATAAGTTAAGTAAAATATTGTGACTTTGATATGAAGAATAAGAAAAAGGCTCCTTTTTGCTCGTGTCTTAGGCGGGGTTCGTAGCCGCCGCTGAGAATCACTGCAGTCTAATCTTCAGACGGTCGGACGATCCCCGCATGCACATGATTGCATTGTGAGGCGATCGTTCGCCGTCTTTTTATTTACTTGTTGGCTATTCCCAGTTGAGGTTGACATGACTTTATTGGAACTGAAGCAGCTTGACTCAGAATTAATTCATATTCAGGGTCTGGCCGCGCATGTTGGCAATACCCCTTTAATTCCGCTGCAGCGCGTGACACGGGGACTCCCCTCCAGCGTCGAAGTGTACATAAAAGCAGAATGGTTCAATCCCGGCGGATCCGTGAAGGACCGGCCTGCGCTGAATATCCTCCGCAACGCGCTCGCCGATCGTAACCTTGTGTTTGGCAGGCGACTGCTCGACTCCACCTCTGGAAATATGGGAATATCTTACGCAACCTTTGGCGCCGCGTTCGGTATTCCCATCACATTGACCGTCCCGGCAAATGCAAGCCCGGAGCGGATCGCCATTCTACAGGCTCTTGGGGCGGAGATTGTTCTGACCGATCCATCTGAGGGATCGGATGGAGCCATTCTGGAGGCGCGCAAACTGGCGGCGAATAAACCGGATCTATACTGGTATGCCAATCAATATGACAATCCTGCGAATTGGTTGGCGCATTATCTCACCACCGGCCCGGAAATTCTTGAACAGACGGATGGACGGATCACCCATTTCGTCGCAGGCTTGGGAACCAGCGGCACGATGATGGGAGTGGGGAGATGCCTGCGTGAGCGAAATTCCCAAGTGAAGATCATCTCCATGCAGCCGGACGCGGCTTTTCATGGTTTGGAGGGACTGAAATACATGCCGGCAGCGATCCGCCCGGAGATTTACGACAGGTCATTTGCCGACGCGAACATCGAGGTCAGGACGGAAACAGCCCGCGCCATGGTCCTGCGATTGGCGCGCGAGGAGGGATTGTTTGTGGGCATCTCCTCCGGCGCGGCGGCTGTGGCTGCGCTGGAGGTCGCCGCAACCTTGCAAGAGGGTGTTGTCGTCACGATCTTCCCGGACGCCGGTTACAAGTATCTCAGTGAGCGATCCTTATGGGAGGGTGAATGAAGGTTTCTTTGTCCAAGGAGGTGCTTGAGGCGATTCACCGCCACGGGGAATCAACCTATCCGGAAGAAGGGGCGGGTTTCTTGCTCGGAAACGGTGGCTCGGTGAGTCGCATCCACGCCCTGAAGAATGCGCGGGAGGATCAGGCCAGGCGAAATCGGTACCTCGTAACTCCGGAGGATTACCTTCGCGTTGAACAACTTGCGATTGCGTTGGGTCTTGAAATAGTCGGAGTCTTCCACTCGCATCCGGATCATCCCTGCCATCCATCGGAATACGATCGTGAATGGGCGCAGCCGTTTTTCGTTTACATGATCAAAACGGTTCGCAGCGGGGCGGCCGTCGAAAGCCGGGCCTGGAAATTATCCGAAGATCGTACGAAATTCAATGAACAGATTGTTCAAATCACCACAGGAAACGGGTAGAATCATACGATGACGATCTTGAAAATTCCAACTCCTTTGCGCCCATATACGTCCGGGCAGGCGGAAGTAGAGGTGCACGGGATAAAAATCAACGAGGTTTTTGACGACCTGATCACACAGTATCCGACTCTCAAATCTCATTTGTACGATTCGGCGGGGAAGATGCGCCCGTTTGTAAACGTATTTCTTGGCGAACACAACATCAAGGATTTACAGGGGATGGATACGCCGATCCGTGAGGGGGACAGGTTGATGTTGATTCCATCCATCGCGGGAGGGTGGCATGGTTGAGGAGCTTTCACACGAAGAGATATTGCGATATTCACGCCATCTTCTGATACCAGAGGTGGGACTGAAGGGACAGCTTCGATTACGTAATTCCTCAGCATTGATCATTGGAACCGGTGGATTGGGTTCACCTGTGTCCTTGTATCTTGCGGCAGCGGGTGTAGGCCGCATCGGACTGGTTGATTACGATGTGGTCGATTCGTCGAATCTCCAGCGTCAGGTCATCCATGGGTCCTCCACCGTCGGGAAGCTAAAAGTCGAAAGTGCTCGGGAGAAATTGATCGATTTGAATCCAGGGATTCAAATCGATATCTTCAATGAACCTTACACCTCCGACAACGCCATGCGCATCGCGCGCGATTTCGACATCATCCTGGATGGAACGGACAATTTCCCAACCCGCTATTTGACGAACGATGTGGCTGTGTTCCTGGGCAAACCGAATGTGTATGCCTCGATCTATCGTTTCGATGGTCAGGTGAGCGTGTTCCATGCAAAGCAGGGACCATGTTATCGTTGCTTGTTTCCAGAACCACCTCCACCCGGATTGGTTCCCTCTTGCGCGGAGGGCGGTGTTTTGGGGGTATTGCCGGGAACCATAGGCACCCTTCAGGCTACTGAAGCGTTGAAACTGCTGCTGGGGATCGGGGATCCGATGATCGGCAAATTGCTCCTCTATAACGCCTTGGATATGTCCTTCGACTTTGTGAAGCTGCGAAAGAATCCCAATTGCCGGGTGTGCCCCCCGAACGCAGATATCCATGAGTTGATCGACTATGAAGAATTCTGCGGTGTGCCCGGACATGACCATGATGATACATCGGCCGGGGAGGCGTGGGATATTACCGCCATTGAGCTGGCAGTCCGCATCAAAGAGAATCACCTAAAATTGCTCGATGTGCGCGAGGCGCACGAATTGGAAATCTCCCGGCTTCCGAGCGCGGTGAATATTCCCCTGGGCCAACTTGCAGAACGGTTGTCGGAGCTGGATTCGGCGCAGGAGATGGTCGTCTTTTGCAAGCGCGGTTCCCGCTCGGCGCGCGCTTTGGAAGTGCTTATCAGCGCAGGATTCAAGAAGGTGAAAAACCTCAAAGGCGGGATCAATGCCTGGGCCGAGGAAGTGGATCAATCTCTTCCCATCTATTAATCATCCTGCACATTGCAGATGAGGCTGGAGGACTGGCGGATTTTCTGCCCAAGGAGTGTGAATGGCTGATCTGGAGGAATCGAAGGACAAGCGAGTGTTCAACAGCATTTTGGGGGCTATCGGGGAGACGCCTCTGGTTCGGCTGGGGCGAATTGCGCGCGATCTGCCCGTTCCGCTTTATGGAAAATTGGAGTTCATGAATCCGGGCGGATCGGTCAAGGATCGGGTGGGCGCGAATATTATTGCCCAGGCCGAAGCGCGGGGAGAGCTCAAACCCGGAGGCACTATTGTCGAGGCAACTTCCGGAAATACTGGGGTGGGTCTGGCCATCGCCGCGGCGCTCAAGGGATATAAAACCATCTTTGTCATGCCGGACAAGATGAGCAACGAGAAGGTGCTCCTGCTGCGTGCCTATGGCGCGAAGGTGGTCATCACACCCACGGCTGTTGCGCCGGAGGATCCGAGATCCTACTACGAGGTTGCAAAACGGTTCGCACATGAGACTCCAAATGCGATTCTTGCCAACCAGTATCACAATCCGGATAATCCGCTCGCACATGAGATGACCACCGGTCCCGAAATATGGCAGCAAACCGACGGGCACGTGACCGATGTCATCATCGGAATGGGCACTGGGGGAACAATTTCCGGCGTTGGTCGATTCTTGAAAAAGAAGAATCCTGCCATCCAAATTGTGGGCGTAGACATTGAAGGATCGATTCTGACCGAAATTTGGGAGAACAAAGGTCGGATTCCCGAAGGGGCTTATCCGAAAACCTACAAGGTGGAAGGAATCGGTGAGGACTTTCTCCCGTCCGCGACCGACCTCTCGGTGGTGGATTGTATTGAACGGGCAAGCGACCGCGAATCCTTTCTTTGGGCGCGGCAGTTGGTGCGGCAGGAGGGGATATTTGCCGGTGGATCTTCCGGGTCGGCGATGGCCGGGGCGGTGAAATATTGTCGCCGATTGAAGCCGGACAGGCTGGCGGTGGTGATTCTCCCAGATTCTGGATCCCGCTATTTATCCAAATTCTACGATGATAAGTGGATGCGGGAGTTCGGGTTCCTCACCATGGAGTTCGGCGAGACGACCCTGACCGATTTGATGCTTGCCAAGCCGGAAAAGACCCTGCGAGTGGCTCGATTGGGCGAATCCATCCGCAGGATCGTAGCGACGATGCATCAATATAGCATTTCGCAAATGCCGGTCGTCGGGCAGGAGGGGGAATTGGTCGGTTTGATCGAGGAGGTCGATTTGTTGAATCATATCCTCAACAAACACGACCACAACCACGACGAGCCGATCGATCTGCTCATTCAAAACGCCGGGGCGGTATTTCCCTCAGAAACCACCCTCGAAGAAGCTATGCCTTCCTTGACTGCTGGATATGCCCTGGTTGTTGTGGAGAACAGCCAGCCGGTTGGGATTCTGACGAAAATTGACATTCTGGATTTTGTCGCTGGAAAGATCTGAACCAGCGTTGATTAATGTTGCGCGGTGGCGGGGGGGGATTCCGATGCAGACGATTAGATACCTGTTACTAGAACAAATTTTCTGATATACTGGATATCGTATGGCCGGGATTTTTACAATAGCCAAAGGAGGCTCACATGGATTTCCGAAGTATTAATTATCTAGCCATTCTGGTTTGTGTTGTATTGAACATCCTTTCGGGATTCATCTGGTATCACCCATCGGTTTTCTTCAAACCGTGGTGGAGAGGAATCGGAAG
>VGNF01000060.1 GCA_016866195.1 Chloroflexota bacterium
TTTTGAGCAACGCGCCGATGATGCGGTGCCGCAGCGAGATCAACCGCGGCATGTCAAGCGATTCAATCGGGGATGGCTCCTCCGATTTGATATCCCTGGCCCAGAAGCGGGAGATCGGCAGTTTGAGATAGTAAACCAGGGTCTCAAGCTCTGGCAGCGAGGGGGAACGCACGCCCTCTTCGTAGGCGCGAAACACGCCGGGTTTGACACCGATCGCTTCGGAACATTCCTTGACCGTACGCCGTTCCGCGGACCGCGCGTCCCGGATGAGCAAACCAAGCTTTTTTACGCGCAATGTGATCTGGGAGTTGGTCATGGTTCCTCGCAGCCAAATAACCTGCCCGAATTATAGCAGAGTGTGTTCACGCAAAGACTTCAACACCCCCCACCGCGTTTTGCCCTTATTCCATCCTCAGTCTTTCAGAGAGCGATGCAATTTCCCTGGCCGCTTCCATAAAGATCACCGAGGCGGTATCCTTGGGAAATTTCAGGGAAAACGGCTGATGCTGGTTGTTGGAGAGGGAGAAATTTCCTCCCAGATAGGGCACGGTCGCCATGATCGGAATCTCCAGAACCTTTTCCGCCTCTGCCTTGGTCAGGCCTTCCAAGCCCACCGCGCGGTTCAGGATCGTATAGATCCCCGTCTCCTTGACCCCTCTTGATTTGAGATATTCCAGCAGCGTTTTCGTCAGGCTCACCGAGCTCAAGTCGGTGCTGATGATCAAGGCGATCAGATCGGCGTGCTGGATCAACGGCAGGACGAACTTGGAGAGCGACCGCCCGAGATCGACCAGGACGTAATCGTACGCGAGCTTGGTCGCAACCACGATATCCCAGATGCGGGTGACGTTCAGACGGTTGCTGCTGTCCGGATCCGGTGAACCGCTGAGCAGCTTGAAGCGCCAGGGTTTTACCTCCGGCAGCTGGTCGCGTAAGAATGCGGGACTCGTGACAGAAGCAGGCAATTCCGTAACCGTGACGATATCCTGCTTACCTGCGTACCCCACCAGCGGGCCGATCGAACCGATCGGCAGCACCAAGTCGATCACCGCCACCCGCGCCTCGGGCTGGTTTTGAACCATGTTCATGGCGATGTTGGCGCACAGGGACGAGGTCCCGGACCCCCCTTTGGCACTCAGGAAAACGATCAGCATGCCCCCTTGCTTCGCCATCGAACTGCTGATCCCCAGCAGGCGGTTGATCGTATCGTTCAGTACTGGCAGAGCCAGCCCGGACTTGACGATGTAGTCATTGAAACCCGCGTCCAGACACGCCTTCATCCTCGCAGGGTTTGGATCACTGCTCAGCGCGATCAACGGCATGTTCGCCGTGCGCGCGTCCTGCTTCAATTTCACAGCCAGTTCCTCCCCCTTCAAATCCGCGATGGCCGGATCCACGATCATCAAGTCCGGCCGGTCGCGCCAGGCGAATATCAACCCTTCCTTGGCCGAGCCGGCTTCGATCACGTCATATTTTTGTTCAAGCAGGCTGCGAGTCAGGAAGTTCCGGCTGGTGGCGTCCGAGTCGACGATCAGGATCTTTTTTTCGGGCATCAAGCCTCAATCGGGGGCATCAGGTAACCCAACCCGGAACGGGTGACGATGTGCCGCGGGTTGTGCGCGTCCTCCTCCAGTTTTTGCCGCAGACGGGCAATGCTCACCCACAGGATTTCCTTGTCATTCTTGTACTCCGAACCCCACACACTCGTCAGCAGGTCCTCCGAGGTCAGGATCTTGCCGATGTTATGCGCGAATTGAAGCAGCAGGCGGTATTCCGTGGCGGAAAGGGATACTGCCTCCTCATTGACCCACACCTCGGCGCGGGCAAAATCAATTTTCAAATTATCGTGGCTGAAGAAACGCGCCTGACCGGTATCGGCCGGCGGCTGCGCACGCCGCAAAACGGCACGCACCCGGGCCAGGAGCTCGGTGGCAGAGAAGGGTTTCACCAAATAGTCATCTGCCCCCAGATCCAATCCCCGCACACGGTCCTGCTCCTCTCCCCTGGCGGTCAGGATTACGATCGGTACATTGGAGAACTCACGCAGACGCTGGCACACCCCGAAACCATCCAACCTCGGCATCATCACATCCAACAGGACCAGGTCGATCGGTTGTGCGGAGAAGACTGCCAGGGCCTGCACACCGTCCTGTGCGGTGGTCACCTCGTACCCTTCCGTGCGCAGATTGGCTTCCAACAGGCGGAGGTAACGAGGCTCATCGTCCACGATCAAGATACGCTTGGCCATACGGTTCTCCTTGAGGTAATCGACTCAGGTAGACTTAAACCGGTGGATGGGCGGGGAGCTCGATGAAGAAAGTGGTTCCCCTTCCCAAAACGGATTCCACCCAAATCTTACCATGATGTGCCAAAATGATCTGGCGGCAAATATACAGTCCCAACCCGGTACCCGCCTCGGTACGCACCCCGGGTACGCGGTAAAAACGCTCGAATAGAAATGGAAGGTAGGCTTCGGCGATGCCCGGCCCCTGATCCGCGAACGAGATCCGCAGCTCTGCATCCACCATTTGCATGCCGATATGGATGTTCGCTCCCGGTGCATACTTCACCGCATTACTGAACAGATTTTCGAAGACCTGGGAAATCCGCAAGCTGTCGGCGGAGATGGGTTCGAGAGGCTGGATATCGAAGACCACCCGCAAGTTCGAGTGAAGCGTAGTGACCCGCTGGGCAACGTCGCGGATCACACCATCCAGCCGCACCGGCGAAAATTTGAACTGCATGGTCTTGCTTTCGAGGCGGGCCGATTCGAGCATGTCCTCGATCAATTTGGTCAGGCGGTCGGCCTCCTCATCGATGATCGTCAGGAATTCGCGCTGGGTTCCCTCATCCCAGGAGGTATCCTGCCTGAGCAGGCTTGTGCTGTAGCCCTTGATGAATCCGAGCGGCGTGCGCAATTCGTGCGAGATGGTCGAAACGAAATCGTCCTGCAAGCGCATCTGCCGCTGCACCGATTCCATATCGCTGCGTGCTTCCTTCAGCGCTTTGCGCTCGATCAATGCCATCGCCCAGTACGCCTGAAGGGAGGCGAGTCGGATGTGCGTTTCGGAATACTCCGGGCCGCCAAAACGGATGAACACGATCACCCCCTCCAGCCTCGATCCAATATACATCGGGAAGCCCAGCAGATAGGCCTGCAGCAGGCGATCCGTTTCCTGCGGGACCGGGACCGGATGCTGCATCAGCATTTTTTCCTTGGCGAAGACCTCATTGGCAAAAGTCTCCCCCCAGGCGACATCCGCTTCGGCCGTCTTCCCGCGACCAACCGCGCGGGCATAGGCCACTTCCAGACTGCTCGTTTGCGGATCGACAAGGTAAATCGCCACATTATCAAAGACGAATTCCCCCCTCAAGGACACAAATAGCTTATCCAGGGTAATCTTCCAATCCTGAATTCCATGCAATTGATCGAAGACATCGTGCAACGTGGTGAGCGTATGGAGATCCATGTGAATTGTCAATCGCGCAGGGAGAGCAGGGGAAACTTGAACACCGATCCCTTCCCTTCTGTGGATTGAACATCCAGCACCGAACCATGAGCCTCGACGATTTGGCGCACCAACGAGAGGCCGAGCCCGGTGCCTCCATGATGCCGCGTGGAGGAGCCATCCAACTGGTGGAATGGCTCGAAGATCTCATGGATTCGATTGGAAGGGATGCCGATGCCGGTATCCGCCACGGAGACGGAGACAAATCTTGGCGATTCCTCCTTTACCCGCACCACGACACTCCCGCCAGAGGACGTGAATTTGATTCCATTATCCAGCAGTTGATTCAATACCCAGCCGATCCTTTCCGGATCCGCCTGCACCCACGGCAGGTTTGGACCGTTTGTAAAGGTCACGTTGACACCGCGCTCCTCCGCCTTGGCTGCTGCACCATTTACTGCCTGTGAAATCAGCTTTTGGATATCCACTTTCTCTAGGCGGATGCTCATTTCGCCGCGCGTAGCCAGGCCAAATAAGATCAGATCCTCGATCAATCCTTCGAGCCTGGCGGTCGAGCGCTTGCAGACATCCAACGCAAGGCGCTGCTCCTTTTTGTACCTCCCCATCGAATCGCTGATCAGCAGGTCCAGATATCCCTTGATGTGCGTCAGCGGTGTGCGCAATTCGTGCGAAATATTCGCCACGAAATTGGCTTTCATTTGGTTCAACTCTGATAGCCGTTTGATGGCGGCTTCCAGTTCATTGGTTCGTTCGGCTACCCGCTGTTCAAGGCTGCGGTTCGAAGCCTGCAAGGCCGCCCGCAATTGAAGGATTTGCTCGGTCACGGCCTGATCGAGAACCTCCCGGTCGACCAGCTTTAACTCGACCATGGCTTGACCGAGCAGCACCTGTCTCCCCGCGGATTTTTCGCGCTGCTGGTGATCGAGCGCCTTTTTTAGATCCGCCTCATTGAGCAATTCCCTCTGGATCAGGTACTCCCCCAATCGAGGGACGAGCATCTCCGGGGTCAGTTTGGAAAGTTGCTGCGCCATGGTTAACCCTGCCAGACCCATTCCCCGCCGACCATCGTCGCGGCCGCCTGCATGGTCAACAAACGGTCAGGATCGACGGAAAGAAGATCATCCTCCAGGACGACTAGATCCGCCAGAAAACCGGGCTTGAGCCTGCCGGACCTTCCGTCGGCATTGCCGGCATACGCGGCGCCGATTGTGTACGCGCGCAGAGCCTCCAACAAGGACAGTTGTTGTTCAGGGTACCAACCCTCGGTGGAGGGCGATCCGTCTGCGCGCCGACGGGTGACCGCGGCATGCATCCCAAGAAATGGATTGGGGGATTCGACCGGGGCATCCGAGCCAAAGGCCAGAGTTGCGCCATGATCGAGCTGTGTTCGCCATGCGTATCCGAGGGCAGATCGACTCCCCCAGTAACGGTCCGCAGCCGGCATGTCGGATGTGGCATGGATCGGCTGCATCGATGCCACCACCTTCAGCTGCCCCAGGCGCGGTGCATCGTCCGGATGCAGAACCTGCACATGCTCGATGCGATGTCTGAGATGCGGCAACCCATTTTGGGTCTCAAACGCCCGGGTTTGCGCGAACGCATCGAGCACTTCATGATTGGCGCGGTCCCCGATCGCATGCACCGTCATTCCCAATCCGACCTGCGCGGCCTTGCGACAGTGTTCGAACAACTCCTCACCATCCATGTTGAGAATTCCACGATTGTGCGGCTCATTTTCATAGGGTTGGAACATGGCAGCCGTCCTCGGTCCAAGCGCTCCATCCATGAAGACCTTGACAGAGCCGATCCATAACCACTCGTCACCGAAGCCGGATCGCAATCCGAGCTCCGATGCGTGATCCAGACTTTCGACGGGGAGGTTCTTGCACACCCGTAATTCTAATTCTCCGCGCGCATGCAAGGATTGCAATGCCATGAAGGATTCCCGTCGGTCGAAGTCATGAATACCGGTCAAGCCCACGCGCCACAAAACAGGCTGGGCGGTTTTGATCGCCTGTTCGATTTCTTTGGGATCTGCCCCGGGCAGGACATCGCCCACCAAGGACATGGCAGTTTCCAAGAGGATGCCGGTGGCCTGCCCGCCTGCGTCGCGTTGAATGGCTCCATCCTTCGGATCGGGAGTGTCGCCGGTGATTTTCGCGATGGTCAAGGCAGCCGAGTTCACCCAGGCTGCATGTAGTGATTTAGCGGTCAGGTAAACCGGGTTGAGGGGCGCGATCTCGTCCAGATCCGCGGCAGATGGCCAACCGCCAAGGCCATCATCCTGGCTTGCTTGTGGTTGAGACCAATCGTTCTGGTTCCATCCATGACCGAGCACCCATTCTCCCGGACGAACTTCCTTTAATCGCCCTTTGACGCGCGCCAGGCATTCCTCTTTCGTCCGTGTTTCGCAATCCACTTTTGTCAGTCCGAGGGCATACTGATGGATGTGGATGTGAGCGTCGGTCAAGCCCGGGATGACGGTGCAGCCTTGCATGTCCTGTTCCTCGGCAGACCCGTGAGCAAGTTCCCTTAACTGCTGGCGGTCTCCAAGCGCCACGATTCGGGGACCATCGATCAGTATGGCTCCGGCATTCGGTTGAAGATCATCCAGCGTGTGAATACGGGCGTTATGCAGCAGTTTCATGGATCACAACAATTTGCCCAATAACGAATCCAATTCTTCATTGGAATAATAATAGATCGTGACAGTGCCGCCCTTGCGGCCATGTTTGACGGATACCTTTGTGCCAAGACTGTGCTGCAGGCGCCTCTCAACGTCTCTTACCTCCACACTGCGGGAGGGCTTCCTGGCCTTGACCGGCATCTGGCCTGCCAGTTTTCTTACCAGGTCCTCCGTTTGACGCACGTTCAGGGAGAGGTTGATGATGGTATTCAGGGCGGAAGCCTGAGCCTTTTGCGTGGATAAAGCCAGCAGGGCCCGCGCGTGGCCTTCCGAGATCGTTTCGTCCACCAACGCGTGTTTGACCGCGTCCGCCAGGCCGAGCAGACGCAAAGTGTTCGTCACTGCCGTACGGCTCTTTCCAACGCTTTTCGCCACCGCGTCATGTGAGAGGCCAAACTCCTCCACCAGATGGCGGTATGCCTCCGCCTCCTCCATGCAGTTCAGATCCGCGCGCTGGACGTTTTCGATCAGCGCCAATTCCAGGAACTCGCGATTGTTCGCCCGGCGGGAAATGATTGGAACGGTACGCAGACCAGCCCGTTGCGCAGCCTGCCAACGGCGCTCTCCGGCAATCAATGTAAACCCTCCGCTGGCACCCGGGGCAACGATCAAGGGCTGGATCAATCCGTGGGCTCGAATCGAAGCGGCGAGTTCGTTCAATTCATCGTCATCGAACTTGGCGCGCGGCTGGCGTGGATTGCGCTGGATCAACTCCACCGGCACTTCCTGAACTCCTGCGGCTGCAGGCCCTCTGCCGGATGGTCCGGCTGGGATGAGCGCATCCAAACCCCTTCCGAGCCCTTTCCGTTGAGCCATCGTTCCTCCTTAGACCTTCGCTCCGTCGCCCTTCAGCACCTCTTTGGCGAGGGCTTCGTAGGCCTGGGCGCCGACAGAACCCGGAGCGTATTCCGAGATGGGCAGGCCATAGGATGGCGCTTCAGCCAGGCGCACGCTGCGTGGAACCACGCTCTTGAACACCTGTTTCGGGAAATGCTTGTTCACCTCCGTGACCACGTCGGTGGACAGATTGGTACGCGTATCGAACATGGTCAACACCACACCGCGCACTTGAAGTTTCGGGAAGAGAGCCGTACGCACGCGCTCGATCGTCAGGGTTAATTGACCCAATCCCTCGAGAGCCAGGTACTCGCATTGCACCGGCACGATCACGCCGTTCAACGCAGCCACCAGTCCGTTCACCGTCAGCAATCCGAGGGAGGGCGGGCAGTCGATCAGGATGTAATCGTAGCTGCCAAGCAAAGGCTCAAGGGACTTCCTCAGGCGCATTTCCCGCGCCAGTTCATCCACCAGCTCCACCTCGGCTCCGGCCAATGCCGGAGAGGAGGGAAGCAGGGATAGATTCAATCGCTCATTCAGCAGGATGACCGTACTCGCCGGCACATCGTTCATCATCACTTCATAGGTCCCCCCCTGCACATTCTGCTTATCCACACCCAGGCAGGAGGTGGCATTCGCCTGCGGATCGAGATCGACCACCAGAACGCGCTGATTGAATTTCGCCAGATACGCGGCGAGGTTGATAGCGGTCGTGGTCTTCCCCACGCCGCCCTTCTGATTGACCAGCGTGTACACACGCGTCAAGATAGAACCTCCATCCGACAATGATCGATTTCCGTTTGAGTTGGTATTCCGTTCAGCCCGTTGCGAGTCACCGAATGGGCAGCGAGTTGCGTGGCAAAGCGGGCCGCCTCCCATGGATCGCGCGTAGCGAATAGACGTATGAATAGCGCCGCGGCGAAAATATCCCCCGCGCCGGTGGAATCCACCTCCGTCACCTCAGGCGGACGAAAACGACGACGGTCGCCATGCCAGTGCATGACCGCGCCAGCCCTGCCTTCCGTCAGGCACAGGACGCGTGTCTGGTGTGCCATCCACTCCACTTGTTCCAGGTTGTGACGGACGTCGTCCTGACTGACCACAACCGCCCCGGCCTTTCGCAGGGACGGGTCGCTGTCCTTCCAGTCACAGGCCGAGACACGGCCGTTTTCATCCCAGGTTCGCAACCAGCCCTGCGGGGTGATACCCAAAAAGGAAGGAGATAACTGAGCGGGCAGTTGCGGGTCCAACTCCTGCGCGATTGGCGCCAGATGGATGATCGGGGTCTCTCGCCATAAGGTTGGAATAAATTCGAGGGACAGGGAACCCGCCTGACGGTGCAGGATCTGTTCACGGCCCTGAGCGGTATTCCGGTTTTCATAGGTGGTGCTGAATTCCGATGGCACGGAGACGATGGAAATCCCATCCAATGCCTGCAGCGGAGGTTGTGGACCATGCGAGGTGACGATCCCTGTTCGCAGCCCCAAGGCACGAGCTGTAAGGGCGGCGTAGGCGACTGTGCCGCCCAATTGCTCACCTGCAGGCGTAAGGTCCACAGCCACATGTCCGACCGCGAGATAATCCAGCGGCGGGAGATTGACCAGCTCGCGCATGAAGGAATTATACCGTAGGGGGTATGAAGAAAAAATCGGACACAGTCTGGCTGTGTCCGTTGAAACTCATTCTTTGGGGAGAATGACCACCTTGCGGTATGGTTCCTCGCCTACGCTTTCTGTCATCACCGCCGGATGTCCGCGCAGCTCGATGTGAACCACGCGGCGCTCATTGGAAGCCATGGGTTCCATGGTGGTTTTTCGCCCGGTCTTGATCACCTGCTCGGCCATGCGGCGCGCCAACTGACGAAGCTGCTGTTCCCGTCGCGAGCGGTATCCTTCCACATCCACGATCAACTGCACCCATTGCTGGGTGCCCTTGCCGACGATCAGCGAAGCCACATATTGAAAGGCGTTCAAGGTTTCGGCATGCCGGCCGATGAGCGCGCTCAGGTCCTCACCGCGCACGTCCACCAAAACATTGCGCCGTTCGTCAGATCCGCTTTCCTCGTAATGCGCCGAGACCTGCGCCTTCATCCCCATCAGGTGGATCAGTTTTGACACAACCTCCTCGGATCGATCCAGGAGGGGGTCGTGTCCCTCGATCACGGGACGCGGCGCGGGTTCGATCGGCTTCCGTTCGGGTGCGGTCATCTGCTCGACCGCTTTCTTTTCCGGGAGAGGTCTGGAAGTGGATTGCCTGCGCGGCACCGGGGTCTTCTTTTCAGCATCCGGTTTCTGAATTGTGTGCGAGACGGGCATGACCGATTCGGGTGGTGGATTCACGGAAATGCGTACACGCACCTGACGTCCGCCAAGTCCAAACAATCCATTTGTCCCCGAATCGAGGACCTCAACAGAGACTGCCTCTGCCGTCAAGCCCAGTTGACTTAATCCCTGGGCAAGCGCTTCTTCGACAGTCGGGGCGATGATCTCCAGTGTGGTTCGTTCGTTCATACGACCTCCCTATTTCTTGCCGGGTGCTTGTTTTTTCCCACCGGGCAACAGGCTGCTCCAATTGGCGCGTCCCGTCGCTGCATATTGAACGATGCCCAACAGGTTGCTGGTAATGAAGTAAACCGAGATGCCCGAGGCAAAGTTCAGGGCAAGCCACCCCAGCATCAGCGGCATATAAATGCTCATCATCCCGCTCATGGCTGCCGATTGGTCATTGGGATTCGTCGAGGTGGGCATGGTGAGCTTCGACTGCACATAAGTGGTCAGCGCCACGATCACCGCCAGGGTGGGAAAGGCAAACCCAAGCAGGTTGATGGACTCGGGCCGGCCTAGATCCATCCAAAGGAAATGGCTGTTCAGCGGGATGATCCCTTCCACGTTCAAGGAGGTGTAAACCGTACGCGCCAGTTTCAACATGTCCAGTGGTGTGGAGGCCATGGCGCGGATGATGCTCTGATACAGACCGATGATGATCGGGAACTGGATCAGTGTGGGAAGACAGGAGGCGAATGGATTGATGCCGCGTTCCTTGTACAGGCGCATCTGTTCCTGCGCCAGCTTCTCGCGATCCTTGGCATACTTTTTTTGAATGTCCTGCCATTCCTTGTCGTTCTGCAATTGCTGCATGGCTTGCGCGCCCTTCACCTGTGAGGCGTTTAAAGGCCAGGTAATGAGGCGGACCAGGATGGTGAACAGGATGATCGCCAGGCCGAAGGTATGCGCCCCATGGCCGAGCAGGTCATAGATCCACAACAGCAGGTTGGTCATCGGTTCGATGATGAAGGTTTCCCACATGGATTGATTTCCTTATTTTTCCGGGGTGAAGGTCCAGGCTTGTCTGCCCTGGGCATCGTATGCAGCCAGGGCGAATTCAGACTTGTAGGGCGCCACCAGGATCAAATCCCCGGCGGAAACCGGGGAGGTGTAGATGCTGCCGCCCAATTCTTTCTCCCACACAATTTTCGATTCGCGATCCAGGGCGTAAAAGGTGCCCGATTCGGTGGCGACAAATATTTTGTCACCGTCAACCAGCAGGCGCGCCACCACCGGTCCATCCGGTTTTACCGCCCCCCAGTTTTGTCTGCCGGTGGGGATGTCCAATGAAAAGATGTTTCCATCCAAATCCGCGTAATACAAGGTATCGTCGTCAAGAACGGGTGTGCCCCATACCCAGTTGGGCGCTTCCTCCACCAGCTCGCGGCTGCCGCTGAAAGTCACATAATCGATTCGGGATGCGAAGGAACCAACGTACACGCCATCTTCCGCGACCACCGGACTGCTGGGAACTGCCCCTCCCAGATCGATCTCCTGCTGACTGATCCCGGTTTCTGGGTCGACGATGTGGAGGTGATGATCCAGGGAAGCCACATACATCCTGGTTCCGTCTGTTGCCGGCGAAGACCACAACGCCCCTCCGATCTCAATCGGATCTCCGGCGGGCTTCCCGTTCAAATCCAATACATAGATGAATCCATCGGTGTTCGGTGCATAGATCCTCCCATTGAATTCGAGTGGGGCAGCCACCCAAAGTCCCTGCGCACCGGAGAACGGATTCGCCCAATTGTCCCTGCCGGTCTCGGGGTTAATGCTCACGAAGGCATGTTCCGTCCCCTGGCTTCCGATCAGCAATTGACCATCGGAGGTCAGGTAGGGTGTGGCGAAGAAAAGCAATTTCCCATCCGCCTCTTGCGGATATCTCCAGACCTCCTCGCCGGTTCCCAGATCGATCGCATAAACAAAGGACCCGCTGGAGAGATAAGCTCGATTCGCGTCCGCAGCCAGACCTGCCCAGTTGTTAATAGGTACCTGACCACTGCAGGCACCAAGGAAAACCGCGCCCATCGTGAAGGCCAAAATTACTAGGATCGTCTTCTTATTCAAATCTGCATTTCTCCTGATCAAAACGGCAGGGAACTCACGCTCTGCCGGGGAACGTTCATGGGACAGGATCGTATCCACCCGAATTGAAGGGATTGCACCGCAACACCCGCCAGACCGCCATCCAGAAACCTTTTAATACGCCGTATTTATATACAGCCTGGTATCCGTAATGCGAACAGGACGGATAGAAACGACAGGTATTGGCCGGCAAAGCCGGTGAAACGATTGCTTGATACGAACGGATCAACGCCAGCAGGACCAGGCGCGGCCAGTTGGCAGGCGCACGCGAAAGATCCCGCAGACGCGGCTCGCTCGAATAATCGTGCAAAAGGAATTCCTGTTCAGGATTCATCCGAAACAATGATCTGCGCACGGTGCAGCAGACCAGTCAATGCAGTTCGGGCGTCCGCCAGCGAGGCGGCGATCAGTGCTGGGCGGGCGATCAGGATCAGGTCCCAGCCGGAGGGGAGCAAGGGCAGCAAGGGGCGAATGGCTTCCCGCAACAACCGCTTGGCACGGTTTCGATGGATGGCGGAACCGGTGGTTTTTCCCGCGGCCACTCCGACCCGCACTTGATTCAGAGCACCCGGCTGGGCGATCAGAACAACCAACGGGTGCGCATACGACTTTCCATATCGTCGGACCCGAACGAAATCTTCCGAGCGAGTCAGGCGGAATTTGCGCTGCACCCGGTCCTCGAGGTGAAAATTCTCCTGATCGGCCGATCCTCAGCGAGTCTACCAACGAGTGCGCTTGACGTGTTCGTTGGAGCGGGCAGCCAGCTTATAACGGCCTTTCAAGCGTCGCCGCTTGAGCACCGCACGCCCATCGGCGGAAGCCATGCGCGCGCGAAAGCCGTGCACGCGCACACGGCGGCGAATCCTGGGTTGATAGGTCCTTTTGGTCATCCTTGGTGGTTCCTTGTTTCGTAAAAGATAAGTGCTGGTCCCGCGTCTTCGGGGAGCAGGCGATCTGCATGAATGAGCGGCGTATTATACCCCGAGGTTTTTGTTTTGGTCAATTTGATTCCCTCAAGCGAGGCGGACAGCACGGATCGGCCAAGGGGAGTTCCCTTCCTGGGGCAGTGCCATGCCAAATTCAGGCTTTTCGCAACGATAGCAAAGAGTTCATCGGATTCATGAAGAGCCTCGGACTATTGGAAGTATTTCCGAACCCGCGCCTTCTTATCCTCAGGAATAAAGGAGGCTTCTTGAGCGAAGCGGTTGCAGGTACGGATCTCCTCCAGGCTCATGCCCAGGACCTCATGCGCGATGCGATACTCGTTATTCACGTTGGTCTCCAACACCTCGGGGTCGTCCGAGTTGATCGTCACGCGCACACCCAGATCGAACAGCTTCTTGAGCGGATGATGCTCGATCCGCGGAACGGAATTCGTCAGGTAATTGCTCCAGGGATTTACCTCCAGGGTGAGCCCCTTCTCCTTCACCAGTTCCACCGCCTGCATGTCCTCTATGATGTGGATGCCATGCCCGATGCGGTCGGGCATGAAATGGTTGATGGTATCGATCACGGCAGAGGCCGGAGTATCTTCTCCCGTGTGAACCGTGATCTTTAACCCTGCCTCCCTGGCTTTCCTCATCGGCCGGATGAAATCGCTCATAGGATAGAGCAATTCACCATCCGCCAGGTCCACTGCCTGAATGTGCTGTCTATGCCGGATTGCCCAGTCCACGGTACGGACGCACGAATCCGCGCCCATGCTGCGCGAGGTAATGGCGATGATCCCGATCACCATGTCCAATTCACGCTCGGCGCGCTGCTGTGCGCGCAGCAATCCCTCCAGGCATGCATCCCAATCCAGGTTGTGCCCGTGGAAGGCCCAATCCGGCGAGAAGCGCACCTCGAACAGTTTGATGTTCTGCCGGGCGCTGTCCTCGAATAATTCCCAGGCGATGCGTTCAACGGCCGAGGGGGACACCATGCTGTCCTGAAATATCTTGAAGGCCTCCAGCACCGCCTGCAAGTCATGCAATTGATCGTAAACCTTGACATGCCGGTTCAGCTCGTCCACCTGATAGGCCGGCAGTTTCAATCCATGTTCACGCGCAATGTCGATGATCGTCTGGGTCCGAATGGCGCCCTCGAGGTGACAGTGGATCTCCGCCTTGGGAATGTTGTTGTATCTAAGATCGAAGTTTTTCATGGGAGTCTGTTGCTATCAATGAATGGATGTCACATGCAAACCATGGCATGAACGTGAAGACACGATTGGAAATAATCCCTATTCTAATGCAAGTTCCCTTCCATCGGATGTCAATACGGGGAATCTGCGTTCGGTGTTCATTGAACCCGCATACTTCCAAAATTCGTTTTACTGGAAATTCCCTAATGGTTAAGAACCATTGAAGCCGAGGCATCTCGGCTTCAATGGTTCTCAGACGTCTTTTTACTTGGCTTTGACCGTGATCGTCTTGGGCTTGGCTTCCTCGGCCTTGGGCAGGGTGATGGTGAGAACCCCGTTCTCGAACTCGGCCTTCGCCTTGTCCGCGATCACATCGCTCGGAAGGACGATGGAGCGTTCGAACATGCCCCAGCGCTGTTCGCGAATGTGATAGGACTTCTCCTTCACCTCGTCCTTCTGTTTGACCTCGCCCTTGAGGTGAAGTACTTCACCGGTCACGTTGATCTGAACCTCATCGGGTTTGATGCCGGGCAGGGCTGCCCTGACCACCACCTCATTATCGGTCTGATACATATCCACAGCCGGCACGGACCAGTTGCTGCCAGCCAGGCTGAGGGGGTGCGTGAAGGCATCATCGAACAGGCGGCTCATGGCTTCGCGCAGTGTCATCATCTCTCGGGCAGGTTCCCAACGAATTAAATTGGACATGGTTACCTCCTTGAATGTAGTTGGTTGGATGCCCTTAATTTAAAACGCCTGCGTCAGAAGAACGCAAGCGTTGTGTATTCGTTTTGTACGAATTCGGCCTAGGCTTTATTGCGCTTGAAATCCACGAAGCGGTATCCCACACCGCGCTCGGTGAGGATGTATCGAGGATCGGAGGGGTCCTTTTCCAGTTTCTGTCTCAGGTAGTTGATGTAAAGACGAACATAGTGGGGCTCATCCCGATATTCATACCCCCAGACCTTTTGCAGCAGCTGGTCATGCGAAACCACCCAACCGGCATTCTGCACCAGGTGAAAAAGCAGGCGGTACTCCGTGGGGCGCAGTTTGACCAGCTTGCCCTCCAGCCAGATCTCGCGTCGGTCAAAATCAATTTTGAGCCGATCGTCGATCTCGAGCAGACCGTGCATCGATCCGCTGGCACCTTCCGTGCGGCGCAATACCGCGCGGATGCGGCTGACCAGCTCGCGCGGGCTGAACGGTTTGGTGACGTAATCATCGGCTCCCCGCTCAAGACCACGCACACGGTCATCCTCCTCCCCTTTCGCGGTGAGCATGATGACCGGCACATTGCTGATCTCACGCACGGTCTCCAGGACCTCAAAACCGTCCAGGTCCGGCATCATGATATCGAGCAGGATGAGGTCCGGCGTGACATCCCGCAATTTCTGTATGGCTTGCTTGCCGTTGAATGCCTCGTTGACCTGAAATCCGTCGTGTTCCAGGTTCATGCGGATGAAGCGCACCATGCGCTCCTCATCATCCACAACCAGGATCCGCCGGCGCTCGCTTGAATCCGGCATATGCTAATCCCTTACGAAGCCGATGATCTTCTCGCCCTCGGAGGTATCCAGGATTTCCATCAGGGAGATGCTGTTGATCGGCCAGATCACCTTGGTGACGTTGTTCTCGAGATAATGCAGGTCCTTGCCATCGCGCTGGCGGGGATTCATCACCACGACGAAAAAA
>VGNF01000061.1 GCA_016866195.1 Chloroflexota bacterium
CCCCAGCTGGTCATCTGCGAACGATGCCCTCACCCAAGATGCAAATGTAGCCTGCCTGGCAGTCGATCCTGCCAACCCTCAAGTGGTTTTCGCCGCCACGACCAATCATGCTCTCTTGAAAACTACGGATGGCGGTCAGAGTTGGGCTCAGGTTGGCGGCGGGTTGTCTGGTTCAAAGGCAATCCTTTCCGTTGCATTCCAACCCACCGACCCCCGCATTCTCTTTGCCGGGTTGGAACGCGGCGCGATCTTCAAGAGCACGGATGGCGGGCAGACATTTTCGCGTTCTGCCTCGGGCCTGAATGCGGAGGCGAGTGTCACAAGCATCCTCTTCGACCCAACCGACCCGGGAAACATCCTGTATCTTGCAGACCAAAGTAGTGGAGTCTATCGTTCAGAAGATGGGGGACAAACATGGATGGCTATCAATAACGGTCTCAACATGCGGGCGATCAACGCGCTTTCCATCTCTGACGATGGACAGCATCTCTACGCCGCCAGCGAGGGCATGGGCGTCTTCCGCCTCGACCTGAACGGCCAGCTGCCCCAGCCAGCATCGTCTCCGCCCTCCATCCCGACGGCTGTCCCTACTTCTCCACCCACTGCCGCGCCAGGAGCCAAAACCGGTATTTGCGGAAGCGCTATGATCTTGCCTTTGGTGATTATCGCAATGGCCTGGACATCACGACGAAAATGATCTATTGAGAGCGGTCAATTCATCCTCTCCCATGCAGCCAATAACCGCCTCTGATCTGGATGATTCGATGAGTCAAATGGAGGCTTTCATGAAACACAAACTTGGCCTGTGTCTGCGACTGCTGGGGATGCTGACCCTGTCAGCCGTCTTCCTGACGCCAGTCCGCGCCCAACAGACCGGTCTCACCGAAACCTTCGATGACGCCAAACTACCGGGCTGGGAGCTTTCCTCAAATGCCCAGGTCACCGATGGCGTCCTGCACATCGAACCAAGTGGCTATGCTTTCCACCCCGGTTCGTGGGCTGATCTGACGTTCGAGATCTCGGCGCGCTTCGTCGGTGATACCACGCTTGGCATCGGGTACTCGGCCACCGATCAGGGCGAGTACACGCTGCAAGTCGAAGCGGCACGAGTGACGCTGCTTCGAAACCGTGTCGAGCTGGCGCACTCCGACCTCGATCCGATCCCTCCCGGCGAGTGGATGCGCCTCGTGGTCACCGTCAGCCGCGGCCGACATGAGATCCGGCGCGGTGAGCGCGTGGCTATCACCGCGACCGATCCCGATCCCCTCCCACCTGGAGGCGTGATGCTGCGCGCCGTCGGCCTGGCCGCCGGCGAGTTCGACGACCTCAGGCTGACGGCAGCCGGTGGGCTTCTCGCTCCGACCACGCCCACGCGCGCCTCGCTTCCCGGTTCGCCCGAGCCCACTCAATCTGCCGGCGGCGCGGCCGCAATTCCCGCCTCTGGCATACCGGCCTACCAGGCCGAGTCATGGGTCAACCTGGGCGGTCCTCCGGGCGACCTGGGCTATGACATCCGCTACAACTTCGCCGATCATCAGACCTGGTACGTGACGGATGGCAGTGGCGGCTTCTTCATCAGCAAGGACCGAGGTCTCACGTGGAGCCCATCGAATACCGGCATCAGTACACTCGAGGGCTCAATCACGTGGCCGGTCTTCAGTGCCACCGTCGATCCGCATAATCCGCAAACCATCTGGATTGGCACGCAGATCGTTGGTCACATCTACAAGTCCATCGATGGTGGCCTGACGTGGACCCAGATGGACAACGGGGTCACGCCCAACAAGGGGCTCCACTTTCGTGGTTTCACTGTTGATCCCCGTTCCTCCGACACAGTCTATGCGCAGGCGGAGGTCGATTGCTACGTACTCAGGCAGGACTGTCTTGCTACAGTCTTGGGCTCAACTACCGGCGGTCGAGTCTATCGAACAACCGATGGCGGTCAGAACTGGAAGCTGATCTGGGAAGGGGAGGCAATTGCCCGCTATCTCTGGATTGACCCAGCGGATCCGTAGGTGATGTATGTTTCCACGGGAATCTGGGATCGCCATGCGCTGAATCAGAGGGAGGAAAGTGAACAGGCCATTCGCGATTCGGGCGTGGGCATCCTCAAGACAACCGATGGTGGGAATACATGGACGGCGCTTGGGAAGGCCAATGGCCTCGACATTCTGCACGTGGGCAGCCTATACATGCATCCCAAAGACGCCGATATCCTGCTGGCCGGCACAGGCCACTCGGCCGTGGCTGTCTCCGAGAGCGATGGAGTGATCACCGAGCGCTACGGAGGAGCCTTCCTGACGATCGACGGCGGAGAGACATGGCAAGAGGTCATCCAGGATGACGTCATCGGCGCGGTCGAGTTCTGTGCTCAGGATCCTCGCATCGCCTACGCCGGAGGCTGGCTGGCCATCTATCGCAGCGAGGATAGTGGTCGCACCTGGCAGGAATTCGGCGACCCCGACCGCGGCACCTGGGGGCCGCCAGGGATGTGGCCGGGCGTCCCCATTGACCTGCAGACCGACCCGGACGATTGCCGGCGTGTGTTCATTAACAACTACGTTGGCGGCAATTTCCTGTCGACGGATGGGGGCGAATCCTGGAGTGTGGCCACGCAGGGATACACCGGCGCCAAGGTGTTCAATGTCCAGGTCGATCCTTACGATCCGGCGCATGTCTACGCCTCAGTTCGGATGGGCACATTCGTCAGCCACGATGGCGGTCAGAACTGGATTGGGATCTCCAACTTCCCGATCACCGCGGCCGCGGCTTCCTCCCTCGCTCTTGATCCGTCCGATGGCAGCCACCTCATGGCGGTCGTCGGACGTGCAACCCATCCGAGCGCAGCCTTCGAGACGCGAGACGGAGGCAGCACCTGGCAAACGCTCATCCAGTTCCCCATCCCCCCCGACGTGGAAGAAGGGCTGGACTGGTACGCCATGGGCTTGTGGCGATTCGCCTTCTCCCCGATAGATCCCACAGTCGTCTACGCTGCCGCATTGAATCTACCCATGTATGGCGCAGAGGGTGAGATCTCTGCTGACTATCACATGGGACTGGGGATCTACCGATCGGAGGATGGCGGCTCGACGTGGGAGCCTGCCAACGATGCCTCCACCGACACACAAGGCTTCGGCGCCCTCGCGGTCAGCCCCGCCGATACCCGGACTGTCCTGGCGGGTTCCTTGTTCGGCATGGGCCTGTTCAAGACATCGGACGGGGGGCAGTCCTGGCGCGCCAGCAACGCCGGGCTCCCAATGCCCTATCCCTCCATAGAAACTCTGGTGTTCGCGCCATCGGATCCACAGGTTGTGCTGGCCGGCGGCCTGACCGGCTTGTTCCGCAGCCGGGACGGAGGCGAGACCTGGTCCCAGTTGACCGCGGGATTGGATCCATTCACAGGGATCAAGGCCGTGGTGATTGACCCGACGAACAGCCAAGTGGTGTATGTGGCGACCAGTCGGTTGGGCGCCTTCTACTCCGACAATGGCGGTGAAATGTTCCAGCCTCTCACCCAAGGCCTGCCATCCGACCTGGGACATCTTCCCACCGTCAGCCTGGCGATCAGTAGTGATGGGCAGGTGTTGTACGCAGGCACTTCCGGAGCAGGCGTGTGGCGGCTCGGCATGCCTGAAGTTTCACAGCTCCTGGAACCCACACCATCAGCCACACCCTCCAAACCAGGATTCATACCGGGCATTTGCGGTAGTGGAATGCTTTTGTCACTCGTCCTGTTTGTTTTCGTGAAGCGGCGCGATCTGGGGAGGAGGCATGGAAGATGAAATATTATCTAGTCCTCGCAGGTATGATCTTGATATTACTGGTCTCAATATCGGCCTGCACACCTCAGCCCGCAGCACCTGCCAGCACCTCCCCTTGGCCGCCGACTGGTCTGCCACTTCCTGTGACCGCGGTTCCTGCCTCCGGTGGTTCCATCACGGGGGTTGTCCTTGATTCACAGGGTGCTCCAGTCCCTCAGGCGACCGTTCGTATTCAAGCGACAACAAACGAAACCAAAACTGATGAGGATGGACGCTTTGTGCTGGTTGGCTTGGAGGAAGGTACCGCTTTAACCGTCAGCGCCTGGAAGCAGGATTATTACTGCGCAAAAGCTGAGACGGTCCTCCCGCCGGCCGGCGATGTCCCCCTCACTCTGCGCCTATACCAGACGAATGACAATCCCGATTACCAATGGATTCCCCCCACCGGAGAAAACTCGTGCTACAGCTGCAAGCCCGGCGTGACACAGGTCTGGCTGGACAACGACGCGCACGGAAAGTCGGCGTCAAATATCCGGTATCTGACCATGTACAACGGCACAGATATCCACGGCAATCAAAGCCCGCTCACACGCTACGGGTACAGCCGGGATTATGGCCGCATCCCGCTTCGCCCGGACCCAAACCAACCCTACTTCGGCCCCGGCTACAAACTGGATTTTTCCGACACCGCCGGGAACTGCGCTGCCTGCCACAATGCGGGGGCTGCCGTGGATTTACCATACGGCATCGATCCCAACCGGGTCAGCGGTGTGGAGAGCTTCGGTATCCACTGCGACTACTGCCACAAAATTGCAGATGTCAGACTCAATCTACAGAACGGCCTGCCCTACCCCAATATGCCCGGCGTTCTCTCACAGGATATCCGCCGTCCCTTCCCTGAGGACGAGGACCGCTATCAGTTATTCTTTGGATCCTTCGACGATGACAACGTCCCGCAGGAAGACACCTTCCTGCCTTTGATCAAGGAAAGCCAGTTCTGTGCGCCCTGTCACTTCGGCGTGTTTTGGGACACAGTGATCTACAACTCCTTCGGCGAATGGCTGGATAGCCCCTACAGCGAACCCCAGACGGGAAAGACCTGTCAGCAATGTCATATGCCCGTTCCAACCATGTTGGATGGCCAGCCCCTGACCAATGTTGCTCCTGACAAGGGGGGTGTGGAACGCGATCCAATGACCATTCCTGCGCACACTTTCCCCGGTGCGGCCAACCTTGAACTGCTGCAGAATTCAGTCACAATGACCGCCTCCGCGCGGCGCATCGAGGACCAGATTCTTGTGGAGGTGGAGATTCTCAACGATAAAACCGGCCATCACATCCCGACCGATTCCCCGCTGAGGCAGATGATCCTGCTCGTGCAGGCGGAAAGCCTGGATGGAAAACCCCTGGAATTGATCCAGGGATCAACTGTGCCGGATTGGGGCGGCTTGGGCGACCCGGCCGAGGGATATTACGCCGGCCTGCCCGGTAAGGGGTATGCCAAGATCCTGATGGAATTATGGACGGAAATCACACCCAGCGGTGCGTACTGGAATCCCACGCGCGTCCTCAGCGACAACCGCATCCCTGCGATGGACAGCGATACGACAACCTATATATTTTCCGCGCCTCCCGATGGCAGGTCCAACATAAGGGTCAGACTGCTATACCGCCGCGCTTTCAAGGAGCTGATGGATCTCAAGGATTGGGATGTGCCGGACATCGTGATGGAGGAAGTGGTGCGGACCCTCCCTTGAAAAATCCTGCCGCCTTCACCTGCATGCGAAGCTTGAGCTTCTTCCCGGATTGTACATGATCGGGGGTGCAAAACGTGGTGGTGTTCAGCATGGGGGAAGATTAAATTGAGATTGAAACCGCGCACGCTTTGCATGTTTTCCAGGCAATTACTGTGTCCACCTGGCCGAGGGTTGCACACACCTCTCGAACAGCCTGTCTATGTGCCAGAGGGGTTTCCCGCGGACTTTAAATCGACCATCCCCTCCGTCAAGAGAACACGACCGTGTTGGTGCCGCTCTTCTCGAGCATCTGGAACAACCGCAGTTGGCGCAGGTCCGAGTTGTCCTCGAACAGCCTCGCCGCGTTGGCCAGGTTTCTTAACGAAGCGCTCTCGGCGCGCGCCCGTTCGAGCGCGGCCAAGCCCTCCTTGCGGGTGTTGACCACCTGCGTGAAGATGTTCTTTAATTCCCCGGGGAACATGATATCCTTGAGCTCCAGCACCTGCAGTTCGATCCCCCGCGCGGCGGGCGAGGCAGTTTTGCATCCGCGTGTGGCGGCGCGCGTCGTCAAGGACTTGCAGGGCAGACGAGAGGATAACCTAAATCCTTTTACCGAATTAAGCGAACGCGAGTTGGAAGTGTTGAAGTTGATCGCGGACGGCATGTCCAACGCGGAGATGGCCGCGAAACTGGTCTTGAGCGAAAAGACAATCAAGGGGCACGTCAGCAACATCTTGAGCAAGCTGCAGCTGGCGGATGAAGAAAAGTACAATCGATATACCTACCTGACACGCTGGATTCAAGTAATGGTCGAGGGGCGTACACTTGTACCGCGCTCCGGAGGCTCGCGAGCACGGAAGACTTCTTCGGATGAAAATGAGGATCGGTGATGGGCTTCGCATATCCAACTCAACTCACAAATAATTTCCTTGAAGCCGGTCAGCAACTAAATATGAATCCCACTTGACAAACAGCAAAGAAATCTGTACACTGATGTTACCGGTAACGTGACCGGTAACAAGGAATAAATAAACAGATCCATGTCCATTTCCCGCCCCACCATTCGTGATGTGGCGAGACGAGCTGGTGTGTCCCATCAAACCGTCTCCCGCGTGATCAATGGGCGGGAGGATGTCCTTCCCGAGACCCGCGCCATGGTCGAGGCAACCATCGAGCAGATGGGCTACCGCCCGAACGCCATCGCACGCTCAATGGCGCGCGGCAAAACCCATACATTGGCCTGCATATCCCCAAACCTGACGGACTACACCTTTGCGAGTGTGATCGAAGGGGCTGAGTATGAAGCCCGCCAGCACGCCTACTTCATGCTTTCCTCCTCGGCGGCCGATCCGGATGCCTTCCGCAACTTGGCGGATGAACTCGTAGGTCACCGCCGCGTGGATGGGTTGATCATCATCAACCCGTATTCCGACCAGCGGCACAGGCACATTCCGGAAGATTTTCCAATGGTCTTTGTTGGGGCGCGCTCCAAAACTGGACGTGTATGCTCGGTGACCCTCGATGACAAGCGGGTTGCCATTGAAGCGACCCGTCACCTGATTGACCTCGGTCATTCCAACATTGCCTTGGTCACCGGTCCGATGGAGGAGGACTGCTCGCGCGACCAGACCGAGGGATACCGTCTTGCCTTGCAGGAGGCCGGCCTGTCATTCGATCCTCATCAGGTCATCGAAGGGGATTGGTCTGCCAGTTCCGGGCGGCAGGCCTTGCTTACCCTGTTCGGAAGACAACCCGCACCTACAGCAGTCTTTGCCCAGAACGACCGCATGGCCATGGGTGTGCTGCGCGCAGCCCGCGACCTGGGTCTCAAGGTTCCCTCCCAATTGGCGGTCATCGGTGTGGACGACATCCCCTTGTCTTCTTACTTCGATCCGCCCCTGACAACCATGAGACAGGACATTCCGCGCATCGGGCGGGAAGCTGCCCGTCTTCTGCTCGAGATCATCCAGCGCAAGGACCCGGCAATCTGCGAAGTGAAACTGCCTGCTGAATTGGTCATTCGCCGCTCAACCACGGAAAAAGGAGGTGATTAATTCATTGGATGTGTAGCAACCTGGATACCCGACTTGTTCATCTATTGTTCATCTATACTCAAGGAGAAGAAAATGAAAGACAGTCTGTTGTTTAAGGCACTCAGCCTTTTCGTCGTCGCCGCCTTTGCCCTGGCCGCCTGCGGCACCCCGGCTCCCACGGAAGCCCCTGCCGCCACCGAGGTTCCTGCCACGGAGGCTGCGATGACCGAAGCTCCGATGGAGGAAATCTCCCTTCGTTGGCGCACCCGCCCGGATAACCAGGAGGAGATCGACGTCTACAGCCAGATCAGCGAAACCCTGGATGCCGAGCTGGAGGGTATCGCGCTGACCTACGAACCCGGCGGAACGGAAGGGACCAATTATCAGGAACAATTACGAGCCGAGGTCGCAGCCGGCACAGCTCCGGATGTCTTCTGGATCCCCGGCACGGATGTGGCTGATTTTGCCAACCGCGGTTTGATCCTCAACATTGCCGATCTGGCAGGCGGGACTGAAGGATTCGATGTGGATGCGTTCTATCCCGGCCCGATGTATCACCTGACCTACAATCCGGAGACCGATGCAACCGGCGCCGACTCCGGAGCGCTCTGGGGCCTGCCGCGCGACGTATCCACCTTCGCCCTGTATCTTAACCTGGACCTGATCGAGGAAGCCGGCGCGCCCGATCCGCGCGAATTGGCCGCCAGCGGGGAGTGGAATTGGGATACCTTCCTGGAGGTCGCCCAGAAGACCCGCGCACTGGGATCTGATATCTACGGTTATGGCGCGAGTGCCTGGTGGGGGCCCTACGGAGTTTGGTTGAATGCAGCCGGCGGCGGATTCTTCAATGCCGAACGCAATGCCTGCGCCCTCAACACGCCTGGGTCCCTCGAAGGCCTCGAATTCCAACGCTCCCTCTATCAGGATTATGATGTCGCCACGCCATATGGAGAAGATCCCGAACCACCGTTCCGCGCCGGCAAGGTGGCGATGTTCCAGAATGGCCGTTGGGCCACTCCCGGTGTCCGCACGGTGGAATTCAACTGGGATGTCGTTGAGTTACCCAAAGGACCGAGCGGAACCATGGGGAACTGGTTGTTCTGGGGTGCGTATGTGATCAACGCCAAGACGGAACAGCCGGAGGCAGCCTGGAAACTTATGCAGGCCCTGACCACAGCCAACACGCAGGGTGAGATAGCCGCTCTCGGTGCAAACATCCCCAGCCGGGTCAGCCAGGAGGCCTTCGATGCCTTCCTGACCTTCACTCCGCCGGCCAACAACCAGGCATTCTTGAATGGCCTGGCCGATTCACCCGCCACGGAAGGTCCGCTGTGGGCTGGTTCCTGGCCCGAGTATGACAAGATCATGGGCCCTGCCATCCAGGCGGTTCTGACGGGCGGAAGCACGGTTGAAGATTTCGGCGCAACGATATGCGACGAAGCAGGCAAGGTGTTTACCAACTAGTTTCCATCTGATCGCGAGGGCGGGAGGAATTCTTCCGCCCTCGCGCGTTGTGCCGCAAGGAGAATCCTTAGAAAGGGAGCAAACGATGACTGTGATGCCTGATCGGAGCGCACACCCGACTGCTTTCATCTTGCGGGTTTTCATGGTCTGGCGCGGTCTGTTCGCGCTGCTTGCCTTGGTAGCGGTGCTCGGCCTGTGGATTGTGCCCGGGCTCGGGGCGAGCCCCTGGCAGAAAATTGTCCTTTCCATGGCGCTGTGCATTGCGGCCTTGTTCAGCCTGCTGGGTTTGTTCGACATTGCAAAGAGACTCCATCGAGGGAGGACGATCTCCCTCATCCTCGACTATCTGGCTTTCGTAGCCTGCCTGGTGATCGTCTTGAATACAGGCGGCGTCTTCACGGGCATCGATGCACTGGCCGACACTTTTGGCCGGGGCATTCTGTACCTGGGCATCATTGTTGCAGGGTATCTGCTGGGAAGCCTGTCGGACAGATACAGCCATCGCCCCGCGACCGAGAGGTGGCTCGGCAGCGTATCGAAGTGGATCATGATCGCGGGAGCGGTTCTATTTGTGTGGAAGATCGATGCGGTCAACGGACTGCTATTTTTCCTGCGAAATCTGCTCCAGCCGGCAGGCTGGATCGCGGTGACAGGAATAATCCTTTTCGGCCTGTCTCTGTGGGGAATGTGGCACGAAACGACAGCCAGCCGGCTGCAGGTCAAGACCCATCATGAGGCGATGCTCAACGGTTGGCTGTTTCTTTCGCCCAATCTGATCGGGTTCCTGATCTTCTTTGCCGGACCTCTGCTGCTCTCCTTCTTTTTTTCCTTTACTGATTCGGATGCGTTCAATCCACCGAACTGGGTGGGTTTCGAGAACTATGCAAAGATCTTCAACATCCGTTTTACCGGCCTTGCCTCCCCGGATCAGCTGGCTCGTGAAGTGGTGGACACCAAGATCTACGACGAGGTCGGGCGCCTGAGGCTGGGCAATGGCGGCATCCTGTTCGCCGCTGCCGACCCCTTCTTCTGGTTGGCGCTGCGAAACACGCTCACCTTTGCGCTGTTCACCGTCCCCCTGAGCGTGCTCCCTGCTCTCATCCTCGCCAACATCCTGAACAGCAAGCTGCCCGGAATGAAGTTCTTCCGCGCCGTGTATTTTATTCCCAGCATTGCGGCCATCGTCGGCATCGCGCTGGTCTGGCAGTGGCTGTACAATGCCACGATCGGGTACATCAATTACTTCATCACCCAGGGGGTGGAATTCCTAAACACCACCTTCCAGGCGGGACTGGTCGATCCCAAGATCCAGTGGGTATCCGACGAGAGAACAGCCCTCATGTCCGTCATCATCATCGCCGCCTGGCAGACCATGGGTTTCAATACGGTGCTCTTCCTTGCCGGCCTGCAAAACATACCTCCTGAGTTGTATGAAGCCGCCACGGTCGACGGCGCAGGGGCATGGGCTCGTTTCTGGAACATCACCATTCCGATGCTCGCGCCATCGACCTTTTACGTTGTCTCCACCACCACGATTCAAGCCATGCAGGTCTTCGAGCAGGTGTTCATTCTGATGAACCCGGCCGAGGGACCCAACAATTCGACTATCACCCTGGTCCTGTACCTCTATCGGAAGGGCTTCATCAATTTTCAACAGGGATATGCCTCCGCGATCGCATGGGTGCTGTTCATCGTCATCTTCGGGCTGACTCTGATTCAATTCCAGCGGCAGCGACGAAGCAGCATCTACGAAAGCTGAAAGGCAGGTGAGCCATGAATCTGAACTCCTACCGCTTCTTTCGCCTCCTCACAAATGCCTCGGTGTACGTGGTGCTGACGTTTTTTGCGGTCCTGATGCTCTTTCCATTCTTTTACATGCTGTCCACCTCCTTCAAGCTGCCGGCGGACACCTTCCGCTACCCTCCCCGCATGCTGCCGCGCGATCCGGTCAGCAGCGCGGTGCCGGGCTTCGATGAACCGCTCGAGTTGTATTATGTCGAATACCAGGGGGAACGCCGGGAGTTTGCGCTGGCGCGGAGCAACATCAAGGTGGGAACGTATGCCGCGCCCGAAGCGCCCGGGATAGTCTATGAGCGGCGGCTCTCCGAGGTCAGTCCCACCGGCGGCGCGATGAATCAAAAAACGGTCCTGTTCAACGGCGAGCAGGAGAAGCTGTTCGATGTCGAGGTGGATGGTCAGGTCGTCCCGATGGTTTTGCTCAGCCAGACCACGGTGGGGGAATTCATCGATCCGCAAAATCCCGAGGTGAAGGTCACCCAGAATGTCCGTTTGAGCGAGCCCGTGGAGAACATCAACTGGCATCCGGAAAACTACAGCGAGGTGATTGCCCTGCGCGGCCTCGACCGTGCTCTTACGAACACCATCCTGGTCACCATCCTGGTGGTGGTCGGGCAGCTGGTCACATCCGTGGTGGGGGGATACGCTTTTGCCCGGCTTCAATTCCCGGGCCGCAACTTCATCTTCGTGTTCTACCTCGGCACAGTGATGATCCCCTTTGTGATGCTGATCGTGCCGCTTTACCAGCTCATGGTGCTGATCGGCTGGTCGGACCGCCTCGCTGCCCTCATTGTTCCCTGGATCTTCACCGCCTACGGGACCTTCCTGATGCGCCAGCATTTCATCACCTTCCCGAAGGAGATCGAGGAGGCGGCATTGATCGACGGTGCCTCCCGCTTCCAGATCCTGCGGACGATTCTGCTTCCGGCCAGCGTTCCGGCATTGGCGACTCAAGCCACCTTCACCTTCCTGTATGCCTGGAATTCGTTTGTCTGGCCGCTGATCATCATCAACGTGGGCAATGAAAAGAACCACGTGCTGACGCTGGCGCTGAACGTGTTGAGGGGCCGCGCTTCCGATACGCCGAACCTGATTCTGGCCGGTGCGGCCATTGCCATTCTTCCACCCTTGATCGTCTTCATCCTCGGCCAGCGGTTTTTTGTCGAGAGTGTTGCCAGCAGCGGCGTCAAGGGGTGAGGGCGATGTACCCTCGTGCCCTGCACAATCCACAACCGGCGGGGAACCATTTTTCAAGGAGGCGGGTTCGGTGTTCGTTTCCCAGGCGAAGCCTCATCGCTGAAAGTGCCCGGTCGATGAGGGAATCCCTGCACGCCGGCGCACCGAAGGTTTAAAAGTATATAATCGGACACCAGAACCGGGGACTGCCGATTCGAATCCTCTCGCGGGACCCGCAGCGTCCCCATCACAATCAACCGCTTCGAGGAGAAATCGCATCATGTTGCAAAAGAAGGACGGCCGTTACGAGGTGTACGGCAATCCCATCACAGCAGGACAAACCCGCGCCGCCGAGCGGTGGAAGGATATGCTGGCGCGCAAGTTCGCCTACGATCCGCAGGAAAAATTCCGCCTTTCCACAGAGGCGCATCCGCAGGGCGGCGAGATCTTTGGCTTGCGAAACGTCCTCCGCGACGGCACAGGCCGGGGCGTGGAAAGGAAGAACGGCGTCGTCGTCAGCACCATCCGCATGGGATTTGGCCATTATCGCATTGCGATCGCAGGTGTTTCCGCCGCAAAAGCCATGGGATTCACCCCGTATTGGCTCGACCTGCTCGGCATCCCCGGCATCACCACGGACGTGATCGACTGGTGCAATACCAATTACAGCAGGTACTCACGCATCTCCCAGCGTTTCGCCTGGTTCGATCGATTCGTGTGGGAATCCCTCACCACCGGCGAACCCACCCTGCCCGGCCTGAACGCGCTCTTTAATCGATGGATCGTCACCTGGCCCTGGCGTTTCCTCAAGACGCAGGTCAAGGATTACAAAATGAGCGAGTTGTTCGCCAATTTGTACGCCGCGCTTCCCTCGGACATGCCCATGTTGACCTCCCACATGTGGAACTGCATGGGAGCCGTGGCCGGCGGCATGACCAACGTGGTGGACATGATGTTCGATAACTGGCCGATGGCCTTCCAGCTGACCGAGGGAGCCAGGCATGCCGTGCAATCCCCTTCCGGCTATTATGGCTTCCGCGCCATGCGGGGATTCGATGAATGGGGGAGGATACTCCGCGCCCTGCCGCAGGAGGCGATCTTCTATTCCGGTCACCATGTGGATCACGAAATCGTGGATAACATCGAGAGGGACTGCTCCGACCGCCTGCGCCGCATGAAAAACGGCGAGCCGCGCCGCTTCCTCCTGACCATGGGCGGGGCCGGAGCGCAGCGGGAGCTCTTCAAGGCCGTCATCGAACACTCGATGCCGATGATCCGCGGGGATCGTATCGCCCTGTTTATCAACCTGGGCGATCACAAGGACAACTGGAGGTGGCTGGAGGCGGAGCTCGCCCAGCACCGGGAATCGATCACCACTCATTTCACCTGGGAGGACACGCGCCATTTCGCCGACAGCATCCGCCGGAAACCCGCCCGGGGACTGCATGTATTTCTGCATGACAATACCTTCCATGCCGTGTATGCCACGAATTACCTCATGCGGCTCATGGATGTCATGGTCACCAAGCCCAGCGAACTTGCCTTTTACCCCGTGCCGAAGATCTTCAATGCCCGTGTGGGTGGTCATGAGATGTGGGGCGCCATCCGCGGTGCGGAGATCGGAGATAGCACGGTCGAAACCCGCTCGATCCCGCAAACCCTGCAGGCGATCGACCTGCTTGCCGAACAGGACGACCTGCTGACCTTGTTCTGTGAACTCATCGTTAAAAACAAGGGCATCGGCTTGTACGACGGAGCCTACAAGAGCGTTGCGCTTGCCACCGGAAGGAAGTTCAAACGTTGATTTAGTCGAAGCCCGTTCGAGGGACCGGCCTTCGAACGGGCTTTTTTGTTTCATGCCTGTTCAATTCAAAACCACTCTTACTCCATTCTCGGTTGCTTTTGAATGCGACGGCAAGGAATTGATGACCTTGCAGATCGCCGGTCAACCTGCACCGAACCTGCTGGTGCGGGATACATCTCTCTCGGCGGAATTTTCCACTTTCTCTCTGAGCCTGCGTCGGGATCAGGGCTGCTGGGAAGTGACCACCTCCCCATCGGACGTTCCGGTCCGTATTGAAATCGACCTGCCCGGCTGGTGGTACGGACATGGGGAGTTGATTCACCAGCTCTTCCCCTTGAACCGGGTCATGCTTCAAAACGCCCCGTTTCACACCTTCGATAACAGCCCAACCGGGTTGGGCAGTAAACTCAACCCCGCCTGGTTCTCTTCCAGTGGCACGCTCATCATTGCGGATTCGCCGGTGGAAGTGGGGATCAATCAACCTCCACCGGGGTATCCCCGTCATCCATGGAGTTTTTCGGTCGAGGAGCGCGGTCCCTTCTCGGAAAGACCCTTCCTGGATCCGGACCGCAGGGGGGATGGGCGGATCACCATCACAGGCTTGGAGCTCAACCTGAAGTTGTTTTTCACCGAGAATGTCCTCACGGCGTATGCCCGGCAGGTCGGGTATTTCGGTCATCCCGTTGAGCTGCCTCCACAGGATCTGTTCGTCCGGCCCACGTGGACGACTTGGGCCCGGTACAAATCCACCATCGACGAGGAGGTTGTCCTGGGATTTGCCGAAGAAATCCTCGCTCACCGTTATCCCCGTCACCTGTTTGGAATCGACGACCGCTGGCAGATCTGCTACGGGGACCTGGAATTCGATCCGCAGCGATTTCCCGATCCTCGTGGAATGATTCGCCGGCTGCATTCATTGGGTTTCAAGGTTTCCCTATGGGTCATGCCCTTCATGAGTCCGGAGTCGGCGGCTTATGATCATGGTGCCCGGAAGGGTTGGCTGGTTTTGCATCCCGATGGTTCACCCTGTCTGGTACCCTGGTGGCAGGGCCGCGGCGGGTTGCTCGACGTCACCCACCCTGATGCATTGGATTGGTTTCTTGGCAGGCTGCGTGAATTGCAGGATCGAACCGGATGCGATGGATTCAAATTCGATGCGGGGGAGGCCTGCTTTCTGCCCCGGGATGCGGTCACCTTCAGAAAGATCCATCCGAATGAATATACAAGACTTTATGTCGAGGCAGTAGCCGCCGGAACTCCCCTGGCGGAGGTTCGTTCCGGCTGGCGCAACCAGCGTGCGCCGGTTTTCTTTCGCTTGTGGGACAAGTCCACCTCCTGGGGCCGGGATAACGGTCTGCATTCCGTGCTGACGGGTGCGCTATCCATGGGGCTGGCCGGGTACCCCTTCCTCCTGCCGGAAGA
>VGNF01000062.1 GCA_016866195.1 Chloroflexota bacterium
TCAATTGCGCTCGCTACCCTCCTCTTATTTCATTGATCGCCAGGGATACATCGATGAAGTTGTGATTGGCGGGCCGATGGCTGAATCCTTGATTCGCACCCGTATCGAGAAGATCATTGAATGACATCCTGACTACTATACGGGAAGTCTTCGCCCCACCCAGACATTTGATACTCATCATTCTGGCCGGTTGGATCGGGCTTGCCATTTCAGAACGACGGATGAATCGTGGCGGTTCGATTAATATCGAATTTGATTCCCTCTGGACGTACAGTCTGGCTGCGTTCCTGGTTGGCGGGCGTTTGTCGTTCGTCCTGCAGAATTTATCCGCCTTTTCTGAAGACCTGCTGGGGATTTTATCTATCAATCCCGGGATATTCGATCCACTCGGTGGGACAATGATGGCCCTGGTGACAATACGTGTGCTTGCAAGGAAAAAGAAGATATCCTTTTGGGTAATTCTCGACACTGCCACTCCTTTCCTGGCCCTCCTGATGATGGGAGTGAGCTTGAGTCAGTTTGCTGCCGGAACCTCGTTTGGCAGGGAGACTGACCTTCCATGGGGATACTTCGTATGGAATGCGATGCGTCACCCGGCTCAATTATATGATTTCTTGTTGGGATTGATCGTGTTCATTGGTGTGTGGAGGCAGAAACCGTTTCGAACCTCCGGTATCTTGTTCTTGTGCTTTACATCGATGACTGCAGCAGCGAAACTGCTTGTGGCAAACTTCCGCGCCGAGGGGGATTACATATTCTTGCGGATCACGGAGGTGCAATTGGCCGCGTGGTTGACCATGGCGACGAGTTTCCTCTTGATCGAATACAGAATCGCGCAAGCCGGCCACCGCGACCGAACTCGGAAGGCAGCCGGATGAGGGGGGCTTTCTTCAACCATGCTAGATTTGAAGCGGAGTGGAACCTCTGGAGATGTTCGCCAAGAATTCCTGACGGGTGGCCAGGTTTGCCCGAAACGCCCCGTGCATGGCGGAGGTCGTCATTCGAGACTCATGTTTTTTCACTCCCCGCATCATGGAACATAGATGCATCGCTTCTACCACGACCGCCACTCCCTGAGGTTTCAAAAGATCACGCAGAAAATCGGCGATTTGACAGGTCATCCTTTCCTGAACCTGCAATCTCCGCGCATACATTTCCACAATTCTGGGAATCTTGGATAATCCCAATACTTTACCGTCCGGGATGTAGGCCACATGGACGCGCCCCATAAAAGGGAGCATGTGGTGTTCGCATAAGCTGAAAAAATCCACATCTCGAACGAGTACCATTTCATCGTAACGAACATCAAACAGGGCTCCATTGATAATCACTTGCGAATCCATGGAGTATCCGCCGAATAATTCGTGAGACATGCGCGCCACCCGCCGCGGAGTCAATTTCAATCCTTCTCGCGCGGGATTTTCCCCGATGGCTTCCAGGATGTTCTTGATCGCCTCCTCGATTTGAGGATTGTTGATCCGAAGATCCTCCGCATCACGATCATCCACATCATCAAATTCCATCAAATCTCCTGTCTACGACCGAATAAGGAATACTGTATCCACCTGTGAGCTCAAGGCTCAGCCAAGCACTGGCTCGATTAACCCGTAGCTGCCATTTCGTCTTCGATATAGGACATTGATCCTACTGGTTTCTGCATTATAGAATACAAAGAAATTATCATGACCCAGATCTCTCATTTGAATGACGGCTTCCTCCTCGCTCATCGGAAAGAGGATAAATTTCTTGCGCCGTGCGACCAGGGGAGACAGCTCTCCAGTTTCGTCGTCGATTGCCTCTTCCGTTACCTCCGCCGCCGACCGACCATCCCCGCGCCCTCGATAATGCTTGCCTTTATGCCGTTCGATTTGCCGCTGCATATTCTCCAGCGCGGCATCAAATGCCGCCAGGGCCTCGTCCGAGCGAACCTCGGAACGAAGAGTAAAACCCTTTCCGAATACGGTAATTTGAGCCACGTTTCGATCGTTGGCATCCCTCGCAGCTTTGTGGTGAGATAACTCCACCCGGGCATCATCAATGGCCGGCAAATAATGGTCCAGGTTGCCCGCTTTCTTATTTACGTATTCCTCAATCCTTTCCGTCAAGCGGATATTTCGGGTTTGAATCTCTACCTTATTTGCCATTGGTACCTCCTCATGGGTGGAAATTTCTCGTGTCGGAGTCTACGATTGGTCCAACCGCAACGCTCTCGCAACAGTCAATGCAAAAACCTCACTCGCACCAGCGTCATAGAGCGTCCCGGCGGCGGACGAGAGCGTGGAGCCTGTGGTGGCCACATCATCCATCAGGATAACAACCTTTCCAACAACCGGTCTGTTGCTCGAAAAGGCTTGATTCATATTCACGATCCGTTCGCGTCGATTCAATCCCACCTGGGATTGAGTTTCCTTCTGGCGAAACAATACTTGTTCGGAAAAAGATATGCCCATTGCGGCTGCGAGGGGGCGTGAAACAACAGCAACCTGATTATAGCCTCGTTCCCGTAACCGCTTCTTGCCAAGCGGCACCGGCAAAATGAGATCTGGCTGCCAGTTCAACGATCGCACGAATGGAATCATGGCATCCGCTAGAGTCTCCCCCAGGCCGATATCCTTACGATACTTGAGACGATGCAGCGCACGACGAACAGACCCTTCATATGCTGCCCAGGCACGCAATGCACGAAATCGCGGGCGCTCCTCGGCACAGGCCTGACATAGTTTTTCTTTTTCCTGCGGAAGACCACAAATCGTGCAGATATTTCTATCAAGAACTTTTACACTCGTCTGGCAATTGGAACACCAGCGTGACCCCAATTCCCCGCATCCAGCACAGGTAGGGGGGAAAAACGCGTCCAAAACCTTCCAAATATTATGATAAACGGAGTACTGCCATGCAGGCGATGACAAATTCCTCCTCTAGGCTAGACGGATTTTCCGTAGGAATTCCCTTTTCAGATTAATTTTCACCTATCCGCCGAAAGCACCTCCAAATGTCTGAGCGATCTGGAAACCAGCGGGAGCCAGGAGGATGATCATAATGGATGGGAAAGTCAACAAAGCCATCGGGATGATCATTTTCACCGGCGCCTTATGCGCCTCCTCTTCAGCCCGCTGTTTTCGCTTGACGCGCATTTGATCCGATTGGATGCGGAGGACCTTGGCCAGGCTTACGCCGAGAATCTGGCTTTGAATGACCGCTGCCACAAAGCTTGTCAATTCCGCCAGCCCGAGACGATCCGCCATATCGCGCAATGCGTCTCGCTGAGGCTTGCCAAGCTGCACTTCCCGGATGCAGCGGGAGAACATCAAAGAAAGCTCGTTTTCCCACTTCTCACCCACTTTGGCCATCGCCGCGTCAAAACCCAAACCCGCCTCAACACATATGGTCAACAGGTCAAGCGCATCCGGCATTGCCTTGCGAACCTCGTGCTGCCGGCGGTTGATTCGGCTTTGCAGCCACAGACCAGGAAAGGCAAATCCGAGGACGGTAAACAAAGCTACCACAAGGATCACACGCGCCAGAGGCCATGGGCTGGGACTCACGAAGGAGATCAGCAACAACAACCCGCCAAATACGAAAGCGACTACAAAACGCGTGGCAAGGAATGTGGCTGCATCGATGGGGCCGGGATTGCCTGCAAGTTCGAGTTTCTTGGTGGTTTGCACCAACTGATTTTGAGGAGTGAAGCGGGTGGACAATTCCCCGATCGCCCTCATGATTGGGATGATTACGCGCTCAACAAACGGTTGCTGGAGTTCGATCTGCTCAAGGCTGACGACCTCCCCGCGCTGGGTTGCTTCCGCCAAACGCTCCAGCACGGGATCCGATTCGCCTTGCTGCTTGGTTTTAGAATATCGTACCCCAACTAGGATTAATGCAGTCGCCCCTCCGATAATCACAATCACAACAAAGATCCAGAGAAAAGTCATCATACTAAACCTCGATATCAGCAATTCGCATCATGACGAAGTACCCCGAACCAATCAGGCCGATGATGATGCATGCGATCGCTAGCGTACAGGTGGTCCCTCCGTCGGTAATGGAAAGCAGGTATTCCGGGTTGAGAAACCACAGGATGACTGTAAGAAAGACGGGAATGAGGGAAAGGACTGTTCCGGAGGTTCGAACCTGGGCGGTCATTACACGTATCTCCCCTTTGATGCGGACTCGCTCACGGATGGTGAAGGATATGGTATCCAATATTTCGGACAGGTTGCCGCCCACTTCCCTTTGAACGTTTATGGAGGTGATCACGAAATCCAGGTCTTCGCTGGGAATCCGACGAAGGAGGTTTTCGAGCGCCGTTTCCATCGGGATGCCGATCTGCATTTCCTGAACGACACGCCGAAATTCATCGTTGATCGGCGAGGGGAGTTCCTTGCTGATGGATTCCATCGCTTGCATGATCGAGTAACCTGCACGCAAACCATTCACCATCAGGTTTAACATGTCCGGCAATTGATCATTGAACTTTTGCAGGCGCATTCGTTTTTGACGAAGTACGTAGAATCTTGGCAGGAAAGCGCCGCCCACGGCTCCGAGCAACAAGGAAATGGGATGACGGTTGCCAATAAACCAGGTAACCGCTCCGGCGAGAATCACACAAATGATGATGAGGGCGAAATATTCCCCCACCTTGATCTTGAGATCGGCCCTTGCCAGTTCGCGCGCGATGCGATCCCCGATGGTGGTCTTTTCAACCCGCCGCGATACCCATTCAGTCAGTGCGGCGCGTTGAACCTGCTTGTCGGCAATTTGCTCCTTGGAATCGCCTTCGAAATACTGATCAAGCCGCTGTTCGACAAGAGCGCTTTCACTACCAGCAGTGACCACCACCCCGACAATCAGCAGGATTATCAGGATAAGCCCGACAATAATAATAATCCAGGCAGTCATAAGCCAATTTTCATTCGAGTTCTAATATCGCCGTCGCTCTCCGATGCCGAAGATCGACGGGGGAAGGTGGGGGCCGGCAGCCTCGATCTTATCCATGAATTTCGGACGCAGACCGGTGGGTCGGAGCCTGCCGATCACCTGACCATTTTCCACGCCGGTCTGTTCGAAGACAAAGATGTCGGTCATGGTGATCACATCGCCTTCCATGCCGCTGATTTCGGTGACGCTGACCACCTTGCGGGTACCGTCCCTCATTCGTTCCTGCTGGCAGATCACATCCACCGCGCTTGAAATCTGTTCGCGGATAGCGCGTACGGGGAGCTCCATCCCCGCCATCAGACACATCGTCTCCACGCGCGAAATGGCATCGCGTGGACTGTTCGCATGGGCGGTCGTCATCGAACCGTCGTGACCTGTATTCATGGCCTGAAGCATATCGAGTGTCTCCCCGCCACGGCACTCGCCCACGATGATTCTTTCTGGGCGCATACGAAGGGAATTGATCACGAGATCGCGGATGGTGATTTCGCCTCGACCCTCAATATTTGGCGGCCGGGATTCCAGGGTTACCACATGCTCCTGCCGCAATTGAAGTTCGGCGGCGTTTTCGATGGTGATAATTCGCTCATCGGCGGGAATGAATCCGGAAAGTACGTTCAACAAAGTAGTCTTTCCGGAACCAGTGCCGCCGGAGATGATAATGTTCAATCGGGCTTCCACGCATGCCTTGAGAAATTGAGTAGCCTCCTGGGTGATCGAACCAAATTGAACGAGCTGCTCAACGGAAATCGGATTGCGCGAGAATTTTCGGATCGTGAGCACGGGGCCAACGAGGGATATGGGAGGAATTACCGCATTCACGCGAGATCCATCCGGTAAACGGGCGTCGACGTATGGGCTGGATTCATCGATCCGGCGGCCAAGCGGGGCTACAATTCGGTCAATCACGCGCATGACGTGATCGTTGTTCTCGAACGTCACGGGGACGCGGTGGATCTTTCCCTTGCGTTCGATATAAACATTTTTGGGTCCGTTCACCATGATTTCAGTGATCGTGTCATCTTCGACCAAGGTTTGTAGAGGACCGAGACCGAGAATTTCGGCGGCGATCTGTTCGAATAGACGGGCACGCTCCGGCCTCGAGAGTACTATATTCTCCCCCGCCAGAATCTGTTCAAACAGATCCTGGATTGTCCGTTTAACCTCCTCCGTCTTGGAGATATCCATGGAGGGATCAATTTCGGCAAGCAACTTATTCTGAACACGCGTCTTGAGATCGAAATAAGTCCCGGCTTGGGGTGAGGTGATGGGCGCGCTCACCCTTCTGGCCTGCAACGAGGCGAGGCGTGAACTGTCTCCGCCTCCAGATTGTCCACCGGACGGCTGAGGCGGCGGAAGCGATGCTCCGCCTCCCGATTGACCGCCGGCTTGTCCCTGCTCAATACGTTTAAGTAAAGACATTTACCAAAGGCTCCTTACCGCTTGATGGGAGTTTCCGATTCTGCTTCGAGAGATGTCACGCGCGCCCGCACGGCCTCAGCGAGTGAGAAGATGCCCCTGCCGGCAGGTTGGGATTTGTTGTCCAGCATAAAAGGAACCCCCCGATTGACGGCAGTGATTACGATCTTTTCGTCCAGCGGGATTGCCGCGGCGACTTCTTGTTTCAAGTTCTCACTAATACGTTCCGGGGTGATTGCAATTCGACGATCGTACCGGTTCATTGTAAACACGATACGCTCCTTGCCGATGCCCATGGTTTGCAGCAAGTCAAGGAACAATCGGGCATTCTTGATGGCTGGAATCTCCTGTGTGGTCAATAAGAGCACGATATCACTGATATCGATTGTACCGAGCACAACATCGGTCAATAAAGAAGCAGTATCAACCACAACATAAGCAAACATGCGTTGTAGAAATTGCAGCACTTTGACAAACTGTTCAGATCCTACTTTTTCTGCCATTTCCGGTCGTTGAGGGGCGGCTAGAATTCGAATCCCGGAGGCTTCATGCTTGATCAGGATTTCCTCGACGATATCGGGTTCAAGTTCATCCACCCGGGGAGCCAGATCAAGAATCGTATTCTTGCCTTGCTCATTCACAAAGACGGCCACATCACCGTACTGGAGATTTCCATCGACAATAACAACCCGTGTGGTTTCGTTGTGCAGAGCGATCGCGAGATTTACGGCGATGGTTGTGCATCCGGTGCCACCCTTCGGGCTGTAGACTGTGATGATCTTTCCCTTGGTTGCGGGAGCCAGGCCTGGTGCTCCAGTCAATGAGCCAGTTATTACGGAAGCCGCCAGACGGGTCTGCACTCCCTTTTGCCGCTCCAGATGAGACATTTCACCTGCACGGCGAATCGCCGAAATCAATTCATCGCCCATGGGCGGCTTCGTAAGAAAATCTCTTGCTCCGGCCAGCATGGCTCGACGCATATAATTTTGATCCCCTTGAACGGAGAGGATCACGACCTGGATGTGAGGGGATTTCTGTCGGATTTGCTCAGTGGCGGCGATTCCATCGATATCCGGCATGTTGATATCCATCAGGACAACGTCTGGATCTAGCTCGTGGGAAAGCTGAATACCCTCCTTGCCCGTGCGCGCCGCGCCAACTACTTCAATATCAGATTCAAATTGAAGCAGCTTGCGTACATTTTCGCGTGTTTCAGCGATGTCGTCGACAATCAACGTGCGTATCTTGTCAGGTGCCATGACTCCTACCACATCTCTCGGGCATACGGATTCCCTTGCGTTTTAGAATATCCATCAACAGGAATTACTGGGGAGGCACCGTGGTCGTATCATTGGGTAAGGTAACATTCAAATTCCCAAATCCAATTGTATAGGGCTCAAAGGAATACGGCAGTTTTGCCGGCACCGGGATGTTATATTGACTCAGGAGAAATTGAAGGGTGGAAGCCTCGGTCGCCTGACGGGCCTGGTCGCTTGGATTTCGTAATGTCAGTGAGATTTCCGCGTCGGTAAGGATCAAATAGGATAGGGTGAGCGAATCTTGAGGGGACACAAGCAAGGTGACGATATCCGGTGGAGTAATGGCTTGCTGCTCCTGGCCGGGGGGGGCAGGCTGTGCGGTTAGGTTTGCGTTGGGATCCAACGGGAAATTACCCACTTTCATAACAACCACATCCTGTAACAACATCTGGCAAACCATTCTCGGGCGTTGAGTCTCGCTTGGAAGCAGGTAATATGGCTGCTGGACGGATGGATCCAATTCCAGGCGCCCTTGATTCGGTCCAACATTGGATACCCCCAGTGATAGCAGCGGGACACCTTCGGCCGAGAAACCGGTTCCAGTCAGGGATGCCACCAGGTTTGGCAAGGCAGTCTGGAAAGCAGGATCTATATCAATGAAAAGAAAACAAGCATTGACATTCACGTGGGCACCGTCATTGACCGCGTAAGCAGAAAGCCTTAGTCGCCCGGAGGGAATTGAAATCGCCGTCATCCCAGGAGGGATCAGCGAAGCCCATCGAGGTCCCGAGATCGGAATGGCCGATTCCCCTACCATCGATTCAGTAATCACAACGCCTGGATCAAGTGGGAATTTCGCAGATTTTCCCAACAAGGATCCGATTTCGCCTTCTGTGAACATTACCGCAAGGACATTTTCTTGAGGGATGCTCATGGTTGACAATGCTTCTTGAGTAATCTCTTCCCCCTGAGGTATGTTCTGCCCGGCGATATACACATTCACATAAACCGGCGCCTGCTCTTCAGGAGTCACTCTTTGGAGAAATTGTTGCAAGGCGACAAAACCGACCACCAAACCGATCACGATGATCAGAAGTACGAATATCAATATACGTCCTCTACGCATGGGATTCTCCTGTCCGTGATTCGTGAGCTGCTCTAATTTATAACATGAGGATTATACAGGAAAAATGGCAGAATCGTTATTACAAAAATGGGACTCCGCTCATGCAATCGGGCGGAGTCCCAAAAGTCGGTCGGGATATTCATAAGGAGGAAAGACTTGAATTAATTGAACTGAACGTATTGCCGATCACCGGACCGAGAAGCAACAAGGCGGCAATAACAACAAGAGCTACCAGAACCAAAATCAATGCATATTCCACCAAGCCCTGCCCCGACTCTCTTTGTGCCGATACCATGGCCTAACCTCCTTTCTTGATGAATGAGGACCGCTTGCATTATACAGTTCACGGAGGCAAGGTAACAAGGCCAAAATTAGAAATTTAACTTAACAATATTGTTAAGCCGATCCGCAATCGCGGGCCGGATCGAACAATCACCCCCGGGCAGGAACTGAAAAAGATATTCTCGCTCCGGATCCGGCCAGGCTATCGATTTCGAAACTACCCCCCAGCAGCTCCGTTCTCTCGCGGATCAACTTCAATCCCAGGTTGCTGGATTGCTTCAACGTCTCCGGATCAAAGCCCTTGCCATTATCGTCCACGCTTACCCGGATCATGTCATTCCCAAGGTCGATTTGAACCTTTACCTGCGTGGCCTGACTGTGTCGCTGGGCATTTCCCAACAGTTCCTGCACCGCCCGAAACACCATCACTTCCAAGTAGGGTTCAAGTCGACGTTCCGTTCCGGTGAGATTTACACTCACTTCCAGGCCGGATTGCTCCTTGAAAGCCTCGGAATACTTCCTCAAGGTGGGGATCAGACCCAAATCATCCAACATCATCGGCCTGAGCTCGAAAATGAAATTTCGGACTTTTTGGAACGTACCCATAGCCGAGGATTTTAAATTGCCCAATTCATCCTTCGCCTGCGCCGGATCCGCATCCAACAACCGCATGGCGATCTCTGTTTGAAGAATGAAATTTGATAATGCCTGAGCGGGTCCGTCGTGCATTTGGCGTGACAGGCGCTGCCTCTCCGCCTCCTGGGCATTCACAATCATTTCCACCCCGGATAAGGTACTCTTGGATCCGGCCGCCTCATCCGTGGCGTTTTTCTCCCCTGCACCGGAAGATACCTGATTGAGGATCGCCACGTACTTTTCCAGATGGCCCTTGTCATTCTGCAATTTTTCCAGCTGACCGCGCATGACAAAAAGTCTTTGCTGGGCATCCAAAGCGGAGTCGTATGCCATGTTCAATTCCGCCGCTGATGCGCCGCCTTGCTTTTGCACCTGCTGCAAGTGAGCCGTAATTGCCGCATTCCGTTGTGTAATTTTCGCGAGCTCACCCTGACTTTGTTCAATCATCAAAGTCACCTCGCGCAATGCCCGCTGGGTTTCTTCCAGTTCAGTCTGGAAATCCATGGTGATTATTCTCCATTGTTCCATTCGCCGGGAGGAGGGTCGGAATCCTTGAGCGTTACCCAGCCCCTTTTCAAGGCATATACGACAGCCTGAGTTCGATCTTCCACCCCAAATTTTCGCAGGATTGCTGTTACATGGTTCTTCACAGTCTGATGACTGATCCCCAGCCTGGCAGCGATCTCCTTATTGCTCATTCCCCGCACAACGCATGAAAGAACCTCCATTTCCCGGTCGGAAAGAGGATGATACGGCGCCCCGGGTTCACTGTATGACCTGCGGGCGCCTTCCATTCGATCCTCGATCCATTGGTCCAGTCCACGTCGGTCAAAGACATTACTAGATACGACATACTTGCCCTCAGCGACTTCTCGGATGATGCGCGAGAGGCTTTGAGGCTCAACATCCTTCGAGCAATATCCCTGTGCGCCGGCGAGCATCGCATGAATCGCTTGTTCCACATCGTCATATCCAGTCATGAGAATTACGCGCGTGGGAATCTTTTCCTGAGAAACCTGATGGGTGATTTGTTGGCCGTTTATTCCGGGCAAATTGACATCGAGAAGCGCGATGGTGGGTTTTTTCGCGCGTATCATCTCAAGCGCTTCGTCACCCGTCGCCGATTGTGCGATAATCTTCATGTCCGGTTCAAGGGACAAGGCGTCCACTACTCCCTGACGGAAGAGCGGATGGTCATCTACGATCAGAAGCGTGATCTGGTTCATTCGAGGTGAAGCGGATCGAACAGGGTTTTCCCCTATTTTAACCGATTATGGCTTTTCCCACTGATACACTGTCATGCTCCTTCCATCTAAAACTCCTCCACCCGATTCCTTCGAGGAATACACGATCGAGAGACCATCGGTCAGTTCTTGATAGAAACCAGGCATGACAATGAGATAATCCACGCCCTTCTGGTTCAAATACTCTCGCAGCCTGTCCTCGTCACGGATAAAGGGGATGACCTCTGGAGAAATTAATCCTGCCAGATCCACAATTGCGTGATTGTCGAAAAAACCCAGCGCTCCGATGTCGTGAGCTGCAATCAGCGAACCAGGGGGCAATTCAACTGCAACCCACTTTGCTGAGGCAACCATCTCAGTTTCAATCAGGCGCACGTCCTGGGAATACGCACGCGCTCCGAGAAGAACAAATGCAAGAACAATCGCGATTGTCCCGGAGATCCACGCGATTTTCAATCTCCTTTGCAAAGCGCTAGTTGCCGGTTTTCCCACGAACTCCATCATTCCCAATAACCCCAGAAGAAACATGCCCGGCATGGCAGGCATGAAATATCTTCCATGTTGATACACTGGCAACCGCAGGACATACAATCCAAAATACCCAGCCAACCATAAAATTATCGCAAGATAAGATATTCTTTTGCGCTTTATGGTTGTTACCAACCAATAGATTACCCCCGGCAATAAAACCAAACCCGTACCCGCTAGCAATTGGAGGAGCATGCGGCCGATCCGAGTGATTATTGGCACATTCCGCCAGGAAAGATATTCGGCTTGTTTTGCATAAAAAGTATTTGGCATGGGCGTACCGCCAACCATCAGATTAAAATAAAGGTATAGGCCGAAGAAGGTCATGAAACCGATGAGAAACCGCCCGAATAATGGCCATTCCTTTGGATCCTGAACGAGGGAATAAAAAATAACCAACAAAATGGGTCCGAGTAATGTCAAGCCGTCCGGTCTCGCCCAGATTGAGATGCCGGCAAGGATGCCAATAATCACATAATTTCGGAAATTGACCACCAGCAGTGCGAGAACGGATGTGGCGAGCAGCGCGTGTAAAAGCGTCTCCATTCCGGAGAGGCCCGCCCAGACCAAATGCCATTCGGATGAGATAATTAATCCAACCCATGGATACTTCGGATGGTAGGATGGAACTTCCCTGCGAACAATCCACTCGCACAAGCATGACAATATTAAGAGAATTCCCCCGGCCAGGGAGAATGTCCAGATAAATTTTGGAATCCCGAGCCAGTACCCAACCGACAAGAGCGCGGACCATAAAGGTGATGTGGAACCCGCAGAGAGCACGCCTGGGCGAAACGCCCATTCGCCTTTCTCCGCAAGGTTCCTGGCATATATTTGATGAATCCAGGAATCGTCGAGTGGGAATCCAATCCCAGCCGTAATCCGGCTGACGAGCAGGTAGCATGAGAAAACTAGCGCGATGGATCCGAAAATGAAAAGCAGATCCCGCCCGCGAAGATCATTCAATATTGATTTGGTAGAGTCGGATTCCATCCACTTCTCCGAGGAATTCGAACGCAGCCAGACCGCCGGAGGTCTGATACAAGGTTCGCAATGGTTCGATGGCAGCTTCTGGTTCGAGAACAAGATACTCCGCCCCAAACACATTTGACACTTCGGCAATGGCAGATTCGCCACCATAGGGTATGGAAATCGCCGGTCGTCCCGATTCAAGATAATATCCCGGCGCGTTTCGAACAATTACAATGTCCTCGGCCTCTATTCCTTTGTGAATTAGTACCGATTCCACTTTGGAATACCTATCTTCCCCTTCACCCCACCCAAGCGTATGCAGCCTCAAATAGACCACGTAGACCGTAAGCATGAGGGCGATCAATATCATCGCACTATGGAATATGATCTTCGTTCCATCATTTCCCCATCCCCGGCGACGGAGAAAATCCAACAATGAATCCAACCCGAGGGGCGCCAGGGACCACCACATTGGCTGCAATGCCGCACCTGCGTGAAAGAACGCACCGCGCGCGCCCGCAAATGGAAATAGCAGGGTCATCACCAGGAACAAGATCACCCAGGCGATGGCTGCAAGCTTGACTCGCACATCCCTCCAGAACGCAAACACTCCGATAAGAATAAAAGGAAAAAGAATGATGGATCCGTGAGCCGCGAAGCCACTTTGAAGGTTTAACTTCAACGCCCAGAGGCGGTCGGATAAAATTTCCTCCCATCCCAGGGATTTAAAGTAATCGAAATCAAGAAATTCTGGAGGATAAATGAATGTCTGATCATAATTGTCGAGCCACAAGGCACGGCTGCTTCCCGGCGCCATGATGGAATTGAAAACTGTGAGGTTCCTCCAATACCAGGGACCCATGACGATTAAGAATCCAAGGAAGACAAAAATTCCGCCCCGAAAAATACTTAAAAGGAAAGCCTTCCTTCCTAGCGACACGGGATGTGAGAAGACGACAACCATCACCCCCATTCCGAGCCATAGTAATCCATCGGTTCTCGCTAACGACAGGATGCCCGCGAAGACTCCCAGGAATAAGTTAGGAATATTTCCCCCGCGACCTTCCTGCTGACGCGATATCGCCAAAAAGAACAGCCCGCCAAACACCATATAGATGCCAAAATTATCCGTGACGCCAAGGAAGGGAGCATGATAAACGGAAAATATGGACAGAACAGCAGAAATCAACGCCAGGTTTTTACGACGTGAAAGGGCGAGCGCCAGAATAAACGTGATGGGCGGAACGGCTGCAGCAAGGATGATAAACCCGAGTCGCGCCGAAGCGTAATCGAAATTCCCCGTCAACCTCATTCCCATTGCAGCGACGATTGACGCCAGAGGCATCCAGTAGGTATGAGACGGATGCGGCAGGGTGGTAGTACCATCCAGGTAATTCCATAAATAAGGCTCAACAAAACCTTTTCCTTGCGCCAGTTGCACCCCCCCCGCAAAATAATAGTCCGAATCCAGGTAGCCCGGCCTAGTTTGAAGGAGCGAAACTACAGACGGGAGGATCAAACCGCTGATAAATAGTAGAAGGAAGGTGCGAAACGACACGGATCCTGCCGATTAAACCAAACGGTCTATTTGTTTCAACCAGGGATTGGGTGTATGGAAAGCCCACCAACGCACCCAATAAAGACTGATCAACGTGGCCACCGGCAGGAACAAAAAAGTGAACCCTTGAGGGACAGAAATTCCCAATCGATCGAAATAATAGGCGCCCCAGGGTATCAAGAACATCAGTGAGATATACATCATAGCCAGAAACGCTCCGCTTTCCTTCCACCGATCCATGATGGATTTTATTACAAATGCTTGTGCTGGGGTAAGCAATGCAAGACATTCCATTTCCATCCGAAAACCCATCAGCGGTGTGACGGACAGGATCAGGAATGAAATCCAGAGAAAACCAGCCGAATCCCGATTTTGGAAGAATTTCCACTCGAAGATAACGAGTATTCCTAGGAGTAGCGCCAGCAGTACTGTAAGCCAGGTTGCCTGCTCCGGCCAGTAATGGTTCAGGATTGCCCCGGTACTTACTCCATAAGCGATGCGCCTATCGGCTGCCAAAGCGCGGAGGTAAGGCAAGAACCAGTCCGGATAGATTAACTCGGAAATTGAGATCAAAATGAAGGTCACCATCAAGAATCCCGCCAGCACACGGGCCTTGCCCAGGCGAAAATTCTTAATGGATACCAACGCCAGAAATAATCCTCCGACCTCCAGGAAATAAAGGGATATGGCGATCAGCGCCCCTACTACTTCATCCATCTCGGCTCGCATGCACGATAGGATATTCAAGAATATCAATCCGATAAGAACCACGGGATTTGCGTCCTTGATGGCTTGAACCGCATAGAAATTGATCAGTCCAAAGAGGATGAAGGTTGCGTAAAGGACTTTCGGATAGCTTCTCTCTGTCAACCCAAGTCCAGCGATCATGGTCCATAATAATCCCGCTTCGAGAACCAGAGTAAAGGATGCCCGCGCCAAATCTGGATCTGAAATGAGCGAAAAAGGGAAATAAAGCAGAAGAAGATGGAAGGGAATAGTCAGAAGCAAGGGATCACTTCCAGGCGGGGCAGCACTTCCATAGATGAGATTTTGAACCCC